>JAAUSV010000170.1 GCA_012032525.1 Leptolyngbyaceae cyanobacterium SL_7_1 | reverse complement strand
ACCGTGATGGTCGTAGAGGCTGACGGCAACGTCGGGCAAATCTAGCCATTCTGCGGCTTTTCCCAGGCGATCGCGCCACTGAGTGTCCACAATCGTCAGCGATCGAATCTCTTCTACCACCACCGAGCGGCGTTCGATCAAGGCATACTCATCCCGATGCAACGCCAAAAAATCCCGCACCGTCGGATGTGCCCCCCCCGGTCAGCACAATCCGCGCCCCCGGCTGCAACCGACTCACCCCCACCGCTGCGCCCAGGGTGTCAAAGTCGGCAGTTGTGTGACAGAGGATTAGATCCATAGGGCGGAAGGATGAGGGCGGAAGGATGAGGGCGGAAGGATGAAGCGCTTTCAATTCGCGCTTGTCTGTCGAGCGCGAATCGCTAATCACCAAACTCTTTCCCTTAATCTTGACAGAGATACTGCCGAGGGGGGGCAATTTCTGATAGGTTACTTACTGGAGGGTGTGGGCTGACTACATCTTTCTGCTGTTGTTGCTGCGTTGAATCGTGTTCTGCGGGAGGAAAGGATGACCATTGTATTTCAATTTGCTTTGGCGGCTCTGGTATTGCTGTCGTTTGTCATGGTGGTGGGTGTGCCTGTGGCGTATGCCTCGCCCCGCAATTGGGAGCAATCCAAGCGGTTAATTTTGTTGGGGTCGTTTGCCTGGGTCGGCTTAGTGCTCCTGGTGGGCGGGTTAAATTACTTTGTTGTGTAGAGTAGGTAGATAAGACATTCGTTGCGATCGAAGGAGCCATATGGCAGTTTTTGAGGGGTCATTCACCCAGACCAGCACACTACGATTTGCGATCGTGATTGGTCGGTTTAATGACTTGGTGACTGGTAAATTGCTGGAGGGCTGCCAAGATTGCCTAAAGCGCCACGGGATTGACCCCAATCCCCACGGCACTCAAGTCGATTATGCTTGGGTGCCTGGTAGTTTTGAAATCCCAATGGTGGCGCGACAGTTGGCACTGAGCCATCGCTATGACGCCATCATCTGTCTGGGAGCGGTGATCAAAGGACAAACGCCCCATTTTGATTACGTGGCGGCGGAGGTATCAAAGGGGATTGCGGCGATCGGGTTTCAAACCGGAGTCCCGGTCGTGTTTGGCGTCTTGACCACCGACACGTTGCAACAAGCCCTAGAACGAGCAGGCATCAAGAGCAATAAAGGCTGGGAATACGCGATGGGGGCGATCGAGATGGCAACCTTGATGCGGCAGATGCGCTCAACTTCCCCCGATGAATCCCCCAACAATTTGCCTGGAGCAACCGCTCAACCGCTACCGAGTGGTGAGATGAAACGGGCGATGGCATCGGAAGAAATGATGTAGGGGCAGGGCAGTCCCCTGCCCCTATCGCCTAGACTCGTGCCTGCTGATGGGCTTGACTCTCCGTATCGAGATTAAACAGCACACATAGGGTTTCCATCGCCTGTTTACGGGCTTCGATATCCTGTTGGGCGCGGAGTTGCACCATTGGGTCGTGGAGGATTTTGTTGACAATGCCACGGGTGAGGGCTTCGATCACTTCTTTGTGTTTTTCGGCAAATTCCGTGCCTAAGCGGGAAAGCGCTTTTTCCAGTTCCTGAGTGCGGATGGTTTCTACTTTGTCGCGCAGGCAGCTAATGGTGGTGACGGTTTCCAGCGATCGCCACCAACTGTCAAAGGCTTCGACTTCTTCGTCCAATAGCACCTCTGCTTCCATTGCCATGCGGCGACGGCTCTCTTGGTTCTGAGCAACCACTGCCTTTAAATCATCCACGTTAAACGCTCGCACATGGGCGAGGTCATTCACATCACTGTGAACGTTGCGCGGAACAGAGATGTCGAACAGCATCAGGGGTTGACCGGGTTCCAAGATGGTTTCTAGTTTGGCGCGATCGATCAGCGGTTCCGTCGCCGCCGTACTGGTAAACACAATGTCGGAGGCGGCACACACCGTGGTCATTTCCGACAGCAAATGCAGTTTCAGCGGAGCATCGCAAAACTGACGGGCGAGTTCTTGCGCACCTTCCATCGATCGATTGACAATGGTAATTTGGGTTGCCCCTTTAGAAATTAAGTGCTGCACCAAAAGCCGCGCCATCTTTCCAGCGCCTAAAATCGTAATTCGGCAAGCCGCGAGGTTATCAACCTTCATCTGTGCCAGTTCGACTGCCGCAGAGCTAATGGACACCGCCCCAGTGCCTATGCTGGTTTCTGTGCGAACCCGTTTTCCGGCGGCGATCGCCTGGGTAAACAAGCGATTGAGCACTCGCCCAATGCCATTATGCTGCTGACCAAGCTTATGGGTGTGCTTTACCTGAGCCAAAATCTGCCCTTCCCCCAGCACCAAACTATCCAACCCAGCCGCGACTCGCATCAGATGGGTCACCGCATCTTGATAGAGCAAAATAAATAGATAGGGACGCAGTTGGTGGACGGGAATCTTGCCATATTCCGACAAAAATTGCCGTACCTCTGCCACCCCATGCTCGGCATCACTGGTGACAATATAAATTTCTAGGCGATTGCAGGTGCTGAGAATGGTGGCTTCTTCGATATGGGGATAGCTACACAAGTGGGCGATCGCCGACTCGGCTTGCGGCGTTGGAATGCTCAATTTTTCACGAATCTCCACTGGAGCTGTCTTATGGCTCAGACCGACAACGGCAATGTTCATTGTTCCTCCCAAAGTTTTTTCGCTGTCACCCGGTAGCCAGGATGCTGAGTGCCCCCCAGTGACAACTAAAATGTTCTCTTTTAAAGCTTGACTGATTTGACTGATTTAATCGAATTGGTCTTAATATCGCAGCAATCCTATCGATCGCTAGGCTGCTGTCTTGGCAACTCACCAAAAGTCTATCAATTCAACGTGCCTTCTTGGGCGGTTCTACACTGGGGAAGGGGCATAAAGTTTTATGAATTGTGCCGTTACCCGTGTAATTGCTGACGCAGGGCACGGATGGCACTGCTGGTATTGCGATCGTAGGCTCGTTGTAATGTCTGGACCACGATCTCCTCGATCGGTATCTCAGGGAAATAGCGGCTTTGGGTAGCTAATTCGTAGCGATCGCCCTGCAACTGGTGAATCGTCAGGCGATCGCGCTTCAGCAGCCAGATTTCTGGGACACGATAGGGAAGGTAATCGTCAGCCGCTGTGTAAGTTGTGACATCGATCTCGATCACCAAGTCGGGCGGTGGATCAACTCGCCAGTCGATTCGAGCCTTGCCAGAAACCGCTTGCCAATGGTCAATGTAGAAGCAATAGTCAGGTTCAATGCCGCTTTCCTCCGGTAATTCCATTGTCACTGGGGTAAAGGCGTCATATTCTTGCCCTAGATGATCTAGGAGCACGGACACGATTTGCCCCAAAATGTGGGCATCCCGTCCATGTTTCGGCATAGGAGCCATGAGCAAGACTTCTCCATTGCGGTATTTCATCCGGGGAATCGAACCATCGCCCCGTTGCTGGCTCAACGCCTGATACTCTGCCCATGTCGCAGGCATCCGTACCACCGTTCCCGGTGGCAATTGAATTCGTTCAGGAGAAATCAGTGCAAACATCGCTGACCTACTAGAGTTTGAGCACTGCCATAAACGCTTCTTGGGGCACATCGACTGTGCCGATCGCCTTCAACCGCTTCTTCCCCTTGGCTTGCTTTTGCAGCAGTTTTTTCTTGCGGCTGATGTCACCGCCGTAGCACTTCGCCAATACATCCTTACGCAGGGCAGGAATATTTTCGCTGGCAACCACACGAGTTCCAATTGAGGCTTGAATCGGGATTTTAAATTGGTGGCGGGGGATCAGTTCCTTGAGTTTTTCCACCAAGGCTTTGCCCACATAATAGGCTTTGTCTCGGTGGACGATCGTGGCAAGGGGGTCAACCCGATCGCCATTGATCAACACATCCAGCTTCACCAAGGGGTTTTCCCGGTAGCCGATCAGGTGGTATTCCATGCTGGCGTAACCGCGCGATCGCGACTTCATCTGATCAAAGAAATCCGTCACTACTTCCGCTAAAGGAATTTCGTAGACCAATGTGGTGCGCCCCTTTGTCAGATATTTCATATCTTTGAACTCTCCCCGACGGCTTTGGCTGAGTTCCATGAGTGACCCTACAAACTCCTCCGGAGTAATCATGTCCACTTTCACGTAGGGTTCTTCGATCTTCTCGCGGAACTGGGGGTCGGGAAGATGGCTGGGGTTGTCAATGTAGTCTACCTCGCCATCTAATTTGGTGACTCGATAAATTACTGAAGGAGCCGTGGTAATCAAATCCAAGTTGTATTCCCGTTCTAGCCGCTCCTGCACAATCTCCATGTGCAACAGTCCCAAGAAGCCGCAGCGGAAGCCAAACCCCATCGCGCTGGAGGTTTCGGGTTCATACTGCAACGCCGCGTCGCTGAGGCGGAGTTTTTCTAATGCCTCCCGCAGATCTTCAAACTGGTCAGAGTCGGTGGGAAATAGCCCACAAAATACCATTGGCTTGGCTTCGGTATAGCCTGGTAATGGCTCCTTCGCTGCCGCTGCTGCCAGGGTCAGCGTATCGCCAACCCGGGCATCTTCCACCGATCGAATCGACGCCGCCAAGTAGCCCACTTCCCCTGCATGTAGACTTTGTACCTGTACCTGGGTGGGCGAGAGCACGCCGAGTTCATCGATCTCGTATTCCTTGCCTGATGCCATCAACCGCACGCGATCGCCCTTCTTCACCGTCCCATCCATTACTCGGAAATAAACGATAACTCCGCGATAGGGATCGTAGTAGCTATCAAAAATCAATGCCCGCAACGGTTTGTCTACTGTGTCTTCGGGTGGGGGGACGAGATAGACGATCGACTCCAAAATCTCATCGACGCCGATGCCCTCTTTGGCAGATGCCAGCACTGCGCCGCTGCAATCTAGCCCAACAATTTCCTCAATTTCTTCCTTGACCCGATCGGGTTCTGCTCCCGGCAAATCAATCTTGTTGAGTACCGGAATGATCTCCAGGTTATGTTCCAGAGCCAGGTAAACGTTCGCCAGGGTTTGCGCTTCTACACCTTGGGAGGCATCCACCACCAACAGCGCTCCCTCACAGGCAGCCAGCGATCGAGACACCTCATAGGAAAAATCCACGTGCCCCGGCGTGTCGATCAGATTAAGCACGTAGGTTTCGCCATCTTTGGCTTTGTATTCCATTCGAGCCGCTTGCAGTTTGATGGTGATGCCGCGCTCTCGCTCTAGATCCATGTTGTCGAGAAACTGTTCCTTCATCTCGCGGGCACTGACCGTGCCAGTCACCTGCAACAGGCGATCGGCTAGGGTCGATTTGCCGTGGTCAATGTGCGCAATGATCGAAAAGTTACGAATTCGAGAGACGGGTGCATCAGTCATAGGAATATGAGCTAGGCAAGCCTTAAAAGGATTGGTATAAAAATCCGCCCGATTGAGACAGGGGATTTGGCGACGCTACGCAAGTCATTCTTAGATAACTTAAGATATTTTAATCCTTCTCATCGCTAGACAGAAGCAGGAGAGCTTGTATATTTGTGTTGGTCAGTTGGATTTTGCCAAAGATTGAGCTGGTAAACCGCATGCTTCAAGCCTAAATGCAAACCAATTGGGCAGGAGTAGCCCCAATGGTTTAAGGATGTCACTCCAATTGTCCCAGTTTTTTTGGTATCAGATAAACCCCCACTCTGACAAGAACAGCGTACAATTTAGAGTGCGCATCCGTTGACGGTGCATAGTCGTATCAATTTCAGTCTCTTTCATGAATGACTCTGCTGCCCACGTAGAACAACCCGCTCAAAAAGTTGAGATCTCCGTTCAACTCGATGCCGATTTGTTGGAGCAAATTAGCCACTTGACCAATGAACCCAGCAAAGTGATTGAGGTAGCAGTGCGTCAATGGCTGAGGAGCGGCTCACGCCGAGATGATGATCTAACCCGCACTCTACGTCGCAATCCCCCCGTCCCCCCCGCGAGGCGAGTGGAACGACTAGCCCGATCGCCTCCTATGACCCACTTACACTCAGACAGTTGCAATCAAACTTTAAAGATTGATCTAATTTGTGACTGTTATACGGATACGGTAGTCTGGTGCAGGAGTGATGTGTAAGCTAGATTAGAACGGGGAATTTAAGTAGGCGCTAGGCGTCTGCTGCATCTACTTCTAAGTGAATCTTTCTAAGTGAATCTAAGTAATCACTCTGAGCGAGCTTGAGTTAAGCGCTTAGTCTGTCAACCGTCGTTAGAAGCTCTCCGTTGATGACCTTACCCGGCGACTCTCCACTTCCGCTAACCCTGTTTTCTGTCTCACCGATAGCGCAAGCGCGTAACGGTCATTCGCCTGTTGATGAGTCCAGCTTAATCTTTGTTCAAGATGCAGCAGGGCGCTATTTGTCCTTCTGTTGGCAACAGGCAGAGCGCTATGGCATTGAATCTGTAAGGCTAATTGGCAATTTAATGAACGCCACCGGAAACACATTTCATCCGGTGTCGATCGCCCTTTATCTTCAACGGGTTCAGCAACTCCTAGAGCAGCAAATCGGTGGACGGTTTGTCTATCCCTTCTACAGTACAGGGCGCTATTTGGTGTTTGAGTTAAACATCAGCCCAATTCTCACCTTTCACCAACCCTCTAGCCACGCGGTGGTCATTGGCAAATTCCTCTACGACTGCTCCAAGGAGCAAGCCTACGAGTTGGTCAACAGCCTTGACCTCTACCCGATCGGCACGAGCGACACCCACCACCACAAGTTGTTGACTCAAATTTCCTGGAATATCCGCCGCACACTTGAGTTAGAAACGATCTGGCAGCAGACGGTCAATGGGTTGGGCGAGGCGCTGAGTGTCAGCCGTTGTCTCATCTGCCCCTACGAACCCGGCAATTCAACCCTCAAAGTGGTGGCTGAATATCGCCAGCCAGCAGTGCAGTCCATGCGGGGAATGGAGTTGACGATCGCAGAAGAACCCCATTTGCGGCAGGTGCTGACCACGCTCAAGCCAGTGACGGTGACGGTGACCCAATCGCCCTTAAATGACCCGCTGTATTCCCTGTTGGCGATCGCCACCTGCCATCAAGACCAACCCAACGGCATTATCCTACTCCACCAATTCGATCGCTCTCGGCTGTGGAATGAGATTCAAATTGAACAAATTCGGGAATTGGCGGATCAAGTTGGTACGGGCATTGCCCACGCTACGCTGTTTGCCGATATGAATAATCTGACTGCCGAGTTGCAACGTGCCAACGAACGGTTGATTCGCCAACACGAAGCGGTGGAAGAAGCTCGGCAACAGGCAGAGGAGGCGTCTCGTCTTAAGAGCGAATTTCTCGCCAACACGTCCCACGAGTTACGCACCCCACTCAATGGCATGATCGGGTTCCTCAAACTGGTGATGGATGGCATGGCGGATGACCCCGTCGAGCAGGGCGAGTTTATTGAGGAGGCGCACCGCTCAGCCGTTCACCTCCTCAACATCATCAACGACATTCTAGACATCGCCAAGATCGAAGCAGGTAAGATGCAACTTGACCTCGATCCCGTCAAGCTAGATGATTTGCTCACCGACGTGGAAAACTTCATCCGTCCTCAAGCACAGCAAAAAAACTTGAGTTTGGTAATTCTCACACCAGCAACTCGCGATGAGATCATCCTCTGTGGCAACTACCAACGCCTATTGCAGGTGATGCTCAATCTATTGAGCAATGCAATTAAGTTCACCCACGAAGGGGGAGTCACCATCAGTGCGGAGGTGATTCCAGAAAAGGTGGTGGTACAAAATCAAGAACTGCCGGGGTTTGTCAAAATTAGTGTGGCTGATACGGGAATTGGTGTCTCCCTCGAAAAACAAGACAAGCTATTTCAATCGTTTAGCCAAGTGGATGGCTCCCGCACCCGGCAATATGGTGGCACGGGGCTAGGGTTGGCGATCTCCCAAAAACTAGTGGAGGCAATGGGAGGTATCGTCAACTTCTTTAGCTTGGGTGAAGGGCTAGGCTCGACCGTGACGTTTACCATTCCCCTCTACCAAGATCCGGTGATGATCGCAGCCCTGCCTGAGAGCACCGCCGATCTACTGGTTTAGGTGCTACCCCAGGCTACAACGCGAAATTAAGAATCCGATCGATCCCCACTCCCCGGCTGCGCAACGCTTGCAAGGGAGCTTGGGCGATCGCCCGTTGAATGGGTTCTGGCTGAGGAGACCGATCGCCCGTTTGAGTTTGAGCCGCGATCGCCTTGCGAATCTCAGTCATGCGTCGCTCTTGATCCTGGGAAATGCTGTGGATGTTGTTGCCCAGACCGGGGGCATTCCACTGGCGCGTGTCGGGGTCGAGGAACGATCGCACCCGTGCCCCAGAGAATCGCATCGGCATCGCGCAAGCCGATCGCATGGCTTGGTGCAACCATCGAGATATCCCCCCGCTCCAGTGCCGCAGCCGGGGCTTGGTTCGCTAAATCGAGGGCATTCAGCCATTCCTCCAGCGTCAACGCCATGCCCTTACTGGAGGCTTGCTGGTGCAACAGGTCGGCTTGTTGGCGCAATCGACGGAGTTGTTTTTGATCCGCTTCCTCTGGCGATCGCGCTTCATGCTGGTAAGAAAAAGTGCCCCGATTCCAGACTTGATTGCCCGGATCGACGTGTCCTTCATAGGCAGCAGTGCGATCGCCTGTGGACGTGCGAGTTCCCTCAGCACTACCAATGGCAACGGCAACGAGAGAGTCACTTCCTCCCTGAAAAAATTCATCTAACGCAGGGGTAGGGGAGGGAGGAGTTCCGGCAGGCGGGGTTTCTGCGATCGTGGCGGCTGGGGTGGGTTGGGAATCGGGATTGGGTTGCAGATCAAAACTCAAGGCAAGGGAATCAGAGGAAGGAGCCACTTTGGAGACAGCCACTTCAGCTAACGTCTGATTCAGTCTGGAGGGGGGAGGGAGCGATCGCCACCCCAGTTGGCGGCGGGGGCAATGGCTGCGAGGGTTCTGCGGACTGGATAGGAATTTGGGCAGCTTGGGTGGGAACTTCTAACCGCTTTTGAGCGTCCTGAAGTTTATCAGATGTGTCAGATTGGGCATCGGTCGTGCCCATCGCCTCTAAATCCACCGATTCAAACTCCAATTCCTCCGCTTGCGCAGGTGCATTCAGCAGCAACAGCGCAGCCAATCCAAAGAACAGATGGCGCTTCATGTGATGTAACCCCTTTTTGATTGTCTAGCGATCTGCTAATCGCTAATCGCTAATTGCTGATCGCTAATTGCTAATCGCTCTCACGGCTTCGTTAACGTTCGTTCCAAAATATCGCTGGCTGGCTCCACCAGTGCCCACGTGCCATCGGGTTGCCGTCTCAGTGCTGCAAACTGAAGATAGTTGGCTTTGCCGATCACGTCCCCCTGCTTGACTTGACCAAGGGTGGTCGATCGCAACCCACACAGGCGGAACACGTAAGCAGGCACTTCTGGACTGGAATACACGGCGCAATCTTTGACATCATTGGGCTGGACGGTGCCATCAAAGGGAGCATAGACATTGGCTCCATCGAGCTGGATCGACACATCCCCCAAGCTACCTGCGATCGGGTGTCCAGCGATCGAATCTCCCGGTTGCAACTCCCAAGTTTGCCTGAATTTGCCTCAGCGATCCTGGTACTGGCGTCTCAGAACCGCTACGACTACAGCCCACAAGCACCGGTAGCGCCACTGCCAACGCCATACCTTGTTTGATCAAAGGGTTAATGGAAGCTAAACCGATACCCCGCATACTCGTCGCCCTCGTAGAGAATGACCAGCCGAGCTTGCGGGTCAAAGGCTAGAGGGTAGACTTCTCGTTCCGCCGCAACGCCAGCCCGCACTTGTAAACTCGGTAGTTGACAGTAAGGCTCGTTGAGGATGTCTCGAACTCTGGATCTTCGGGTC
>JAAUSV010000169.1 GCA_012032525.1 Leptolyngbyaceae cyanobacterium SL_7_1 | reverse complement strand
CGGCTTCAGACAAGCTCAATGGATCTCCCTCGCGTATTGCCCTGATTTTATTCTAGAGGGCAAGAACTTTATTAGAATTTCATCCGGGTTTGCGAGTTGATCGCCTGCCTAGAAGCAATAGTGCTGGGCGATCGCTGAACTCCGGATTCAGGAAATCTACGGATGACGTATCAGAATTGCTAGGGCGCTTGCACTACTCAGTTTGATTGAAATCATTTCCGCCTTTGGGAATACTCTGATCTCGCCCAGGGAACGCGAAGATTTGCCAAACTTGATGAAGGCTGAGCAAATTTACGCATATTAGAGGATGTAAAATCGACAAAACTGAGCGGTAATAGAGAGTAGGTCAGGGATTTTACTGAATCGTCTAAATCTCCTCACCGTTATTCTGATGACTTGTGCTCACTGTTTGTCCTAATTGCTTAAATGCCAATGCGTTGATTTAGTCACTACAACCTAATAGGAGGTGGGTTATGGCAGTTTCAATCCTCAAAGATGGAAAGCCGATCGTCCTTTCCGTCGAAGACATGATCCAGTTTTTGGATGCTGATGCAGAGCTAACCAAGGCGCAAGCAATCCGAACAAGTCGGCGCTTGAATAAACGCAAGCACAGTCCTGACCACTCCTGTGACTCAATTGACCCAGAACCCGCGTGAGAGCGATTAGCTGTGAGCTAAGGGATGTGTAAGTAATAATGTACCAATGTCCTAACCTGTAAGGGCGCATGGCGATGCGCCCCTACCGTACCACTGGGATTTGATTTTCCCACACATCCCTAACAGCTCATTGCTCTATCGGGACTCCACCCTGGAACTGATGACGGGTTGATAGCGAATATTGGCTTGTTTGAGGCGATCGAGAGCGGTTTGGAGGCGATCGCAATCGGCAATTAAACTAATGCGAACGTAGCCCTCTCCTCCCGCACCAAAGGCGTTGCCAGGCGTCACTACTACTCCAGTCTGTTGCAACACCGTTAGGGCAAAATCGGTGGAACTTGTATCGGGTGGACAGGGAACCCAGAGATACATCGTGGCTTTAGACGGTGGAATCGTCCAGCCCAGTTCGCTCAAGCCTTGGATGAGAAAATCGCGGCGGGTACGATAGCGGGCTTGGACTTCGTGCAGGTAAACATCGGGTAGGTTTAACGCCGTTTCAGCCGCTGTTTGTAGTGCTGCAAAAATTCCATAGTCGAGGTTTGTCTTCAGGGTGCGCAAGCCCTGGATAATATGGCGATTGCCAACGACAAAGCCGACCCGCCAGCCTGCCATGTTGTAAGTCTTGGAGAGGGTGTGGAACTCAACCCCGATTTCCTTGGCTCCCGGAATTTCTAACAAGCTGGTGGGATGGTAGCCATCGAAGGCAAGCTCGGCGTAGCAGAGGTCGTGTACTAGTAAGATTTCATGTCGTTGGGCAAAAGCAACCACCTCCTGGAAAAACTCCCTAGGAGCGGTGGCGGCGGTGGGATTGCTGGGGTAGTTGAAGTAGAGAATTTTTGCCCGTTTTGCCACCGCGTCGGGGATAGCCGCTAGATCGATCAACCAATCATTTTCTGGCTTAAGAATTAGCGGATAGATCTCTCCACCTGCAATTAAAGGTCCACGGAAATGGGCGGGATAGGCGGGACTGGGCACGAGGACTAGATCGCCGGGGTTGATGTAGGCGATCGCCAGATGAGTCAACCCTTCCTTAGAACCCAAGAGGGGCAACGCTTCCCCATCGGGATCAAGCTCCACTTCATAGCGGCGGCGATACCAAGCGGTGATGGCGTGGCGAAAGCGGGCAGTGCCCTCAAACGGTGGGTAGCCATGATTGGCAGGATCTTGTAGGGCGGCGATCGCGCATCCACCACAGGCTGAGGAGTTGCCCCATCGGGGTTGCCCATGCCCAAATCAATCAAATCCAACCCCTGTTCGCGGGCGCGGGCTTTTAGCTCGTCCAATCGGGCAAACACATAGGGAGGTAATGCCCGCAGGCGATCGGCGGGAGTGATCCAATCTAAACTCATGGCTGCACCTCATCAATCACGGTAAACCTGCGCGGCGAAGTTGGCACTAGAGCGTCCGGGCTGTTTAGCTCCGACGATTTTTCCTGTCCTCGACCGATCGAGGGGGGAGCCGTGGTCGAAACCATCGCCGCCATTAATTGAGTGGGTGTCACCTCAAACGGCAAGCGGTGAATATCGGAGTGGGTGGAGCAGGCAACCTCTGCCGATCGCTGCAACTCCGCCAATGTAATATTCGCTAAACCTAATGCCGTCAAACTCTGGGGCAAACCAATATCTTCATAGAATTTCAGCAACTGTTGACGGGCAGTGGCGGCTAACTGATTGCCCTGCACCATCTCCTCTAGCCGCAGTTGCACCAAAATCCCGTAGGCTACTTTCTCGCCGTGGAGGGTGCCGTGGCTCTGGAGCAGATGGGTCAAGCCGTTGTGCACCGCATGGGCAGCGACGGTACGACACTGGGCACCCCCCAACCCACCAATCACCCCCGCCAGCAATACCGTCGCGTCTACCACATCACGCCACACCTCACTTCCGGGGGATTGCAGCGCCGCGATCGATTTTTGAAACAACAAATCTCGCAGCACTCGCGCCTGCTGCACAGCCGCTACAATCAACGTTCGATCGGAATGCCCACTACTCACCGATGCCTCATACCACTTAGCTAGGGCATCGCCAATTCCCGCCACCAGCGTCCGCTGGGGAGCCGTTTGCAGCAGGTCGTAATCTAAAACCAACAAATTGGGACAGCGGGGCAATGCCACATCGTAGGAAAACGCCCCCTGCTCGGAATACACATTAGACAAGGCAGTCCACGCGGCACAGGTCGCCGCAGAGGTGGGAATCGTTACCACCGGACAATCGCACTGGTATGCCAGCAACTTGGCAGCATCCAGGGCTTTGCCACCGCCCACCCCCACGATCACATCTGCCCCATGGGTTGCCACCACCTGCCGCATCTGGGCTAAGGACGACTCGCTACACTCTCCTCCGTAGGAAATCTGGGCAATTGCGAGGGCAGGATCGTTAAACAAGGGTTGCAGTTGGCAGTGCACCGTGGCGTGAGTGCGATCGCCCATCACCACTAGCGGACGGCAGCCTAATCGAGCGATCGCCCCTGCCACTCGGCTGAGCAGATCAACGCCGCGCACCACTTGCGCAGGAGCCATCATTGTCAATCGGGAATCAGGCGAAGGGAAAGCGAAGGAATCAGTCATCATATCAACCAACGATGCGCTACAGACTTACCAGAAGAGGCTTGTGTAGGAGTGCTCAAGGTAAGGACACTTTACTACATTCAGCTCTTTACTTGAGGAATTTTTATTCTGGATACTTCCAGATTACCAATTCCCACCGCAGTAGGGGCATGGCACTGCCATGCCCTCACTACCATGCCCCTACCGGAGAATCAGGTGCTCGACAAGCTGCATCAAGGGTTTCCACAACATACCCGTCAGCACGTAGGGAGCGTACTGCAATAGCAGTTTTTCTGGGCGATCGCTCCGTCCCAGGGGCAAAATTTCCAGCACAAAGGGTACGACGTAGGTGAGTCCATAGGCGGTAGTGAGCGCTACTGGGAAGTGGGGCGGAGTGCCGGGTAGGGGACTGTGATAGATCCCCAGCACAATGCAACTGATCATCAGCATCTGTTCCCACAGCGGTAGCCAATAGTGGGGTAATAGGTAGATGGTTGGGGGAAAACGGCGATCGCTTTTTTGCCGCATCCCCAACAACACCGCCCACGTCGCTGCCCCCACCACCCCATCATCCTTAAGCCCATAGGTGCGCTGAAAGCAGCGAATTGCCCCCTCAGTCGCCCGATCGAACTGTCCCGTAGGAGCCACATGCAAAAACCCCTCCTGGTGAAGAATCGTTTGCACCTCCCGCATCGCCAGTTGCGCCCCTAGCCAGCCCGTTTTATCTTGTCTAGACAAACGGGGATAGCACAAACACGACCACGTCAGCGGTCCAGCTACGCCATCCACAAACAACTGGTTTTGCGCTTGAAACTGCCGAACCGCTTGCTCCGTCTCCCGATCGAATTTGCCAGTAACAGTCGTCAAGCATCCTTTGGAGATCAGAAGCGATTGCAACTCATTTACTGCTTCTTGCAGAGCCACTTGGGTGAGGTCACGGTATAGCGTCGGTCGTTTGTTAAACAAACAAATCTGCCGATCGCTCGGAAAACCGGGAGTGGGTCTCCTCACACGTAGCCAGTTTAGTAAGCGATCGCTCAACAGATTCATTAGACCCCTCCACAACAACTTAAACCTCTTCCCAAAACCCGCTTAGAGCGTGGATTGAATAACCTGCAAAACCAGAATCTCCGTAAGGGCATGGCATTGCCATGTCCTTACCAAGTAGGTGAGTTTATTAGAACTAACCAACCGCTCCAGGAAAAGTAATCAACAAGGTCGTCCCCTGAAGCCCCACCACCTGTACCACTTGCCCTGCCTGCACCCGCTCAGGACAAGTCCCGTTATAGAGCTTTGCCTTCCAAAGCGTGGCAGCATAATTGACCCAGATCGACTGGAGATTATCAGCCTGGCTAATACTCGCCATCATCGGTTCCGACAGCAGCTCGATTTTGTCAACCAAAAAAGCGTCATGGGGCATTCTCCTTACGGCGGGAACATAGTTCTCAGCCTATCGAAGCTTCTCCGGTTAATCGATGAACAGCCGTTAAGCCCTTGTTAAAAAATTGTTCGTTAAAATGTTGCCAATTCAATTAAGTCAATGTTGGCGTTGCTCACCCCGATCGCTTGGGTGTAAATAGGTTGCCATGACAAACCAGGACGCATTTTACAACTCAGAGGTGTTGGCAGATTGGGATATCGATCGCCTCTTGACCGATCTAGAAGCCAAGACCCACAAACGCTATCGTCACAACAACCGCCAAGCCTACCTCTGTGCGTTGCTCCAGGGTCGGCAACTCGACCAAATTGGCAAACAATTGCACAAGAAAGCAGGAGTTGTGCGAGCCGAGCTTAGCGGTCTTTACCGCGATATCGAAGAACTCACCAACCAACCCGCCAACAGCGTTCGAGCCAGCAACCTGGTTCACATCCTTGAACAAGCAGGCTATCGCAAAAGCCGTCCACCCATTCAAAAACAAAAAATTCTCTGCAACCTGCCCGCACCCACCTACAGCAAATTCATCGGTCGCAAACCAGAGATGACACTGTTGTTGCAACGGATCTCGCTCGATCATGCCACCCACATCATCACCGTCGATGGCATTGGAGGAGTGGGAAAAACCACGCTAGTTTTGGAAGCAGCCTATTGCTGCCTCAATGCCAGTGTGAAACAGCAACCAGAGTTGCCCAAGTTTGATGCGATCATTTTTACCTCCGCCAAGCAGCAATACTTGTTTCCGATGGGAATCGTGCCCAAACCCCAGGCGCAGCGGAATTTACACGATATTTTGCGGGAGATTGCCAACACCCTCGATATCCAATCGCCGATCGAAGATCAGCTCAACTGCGTCCGGCAAAACCTGTCAAAGCGGCGAGTATTGCTGATCGTAGACAACATGGAAACCATGGAAAATGCCGCCACCCAGGAGGTTATCTCCTTCCTCTACGACCTGCCAGCGAATGTGAAAATTGTCATCACCTCGCGGGAGCGCTTGGGAGTGATGCCGATTTCCTTGCCTTGTCTTTCTAAAGGGGAAAGTCTGCGGTTGATCCAACAGCAAGCCCTAGAAAAACGCATTGCCTTTAATAAGCATCAGGCGGCGTTGCTGCATCAGCGGACGGGGGGAATTCCCATTGCCATTGTCTATGCGATCGGTCAAATTTCCAGCGGCTCTTCGTTGGAACTAGTGCTGGAGCGTCTTTCCTCTAACCAAGGTGATGTTGCCCAGTTTTGTTTTCATGAATCGGTGCAGAAGATTCAGGGTGACGCCGCCCACGCCCTGCTAATGGCACTGGCAATTTTCCCAGAACCACCAGGGCGAGACACTCTGGTTGCCGTATCGGGGCTGGCGGAAAATTCAATGGGAGTGCAGGAGGGGCTGGCTCGGCTCCAACAACTTTCCTTGGTGACTCAAAAAGATGGGCGCTATAGCATGTTGGCGTTGACACGAGAGTTTGTCCTGGCGGAGCTAAAGGCTCACCCCAGCTTTGAACAGCAGGCGCGGGAACGCTGGGTGGCGTGGTACAAGGATTTTGCCAAGCGTTATGGCGGCGAAGACTGGGAGCGGTGGTTGCAATTTGACAAGCTGAAGACGGAGGAAGACAACCTACTGGAGGTGCTGTATTGGTGTAAAGACCAGGAGCGCTATCAGGATGTCCGAGACATTTTGTTGCTGGTGAACCACTACGCCAATCTCTACGGTTATTGGGACGACCACCTGGATTGGCTGCAATGGTTGATCGAGTCGGCAGAGCGGCGGGGCGATTGGACGAGCTATGTGCAGGTTGCGATCCATCGAACCTGGTTGTTGATCCGCCTGCGATCGGACGCCACCTTGGAAGAAGCCGATCGCCTGCTCAGACAAACCTGGCTCCTCCGTGAATTCGTAGACAATCGGATTCGGGCAGATTTAGTTGAGAACCTGGTGCGGCTGCGGATTCGGCAGAAGAAACTCAAAGATGCGCGGCACTGGCTCGATCGCCAGGAACGCTACGTGATTCAAGCGGATTTAGAGGGACATCGCCACATTCGCTATTTCATCCCCGTTCGCTACCATCAAGCCGAAATCTACTTCTGGGAAGAGAACTACAGCGCCGCTCAACGCGCCTTCCAAGAAGTGCTAGAGAGCGCCTCTCGCATTGGCTGGAATCGGGTAATTAACTCCGCCCAAAATTGGCTAGCGGATATCGCCATCAAGCAAGGAGATTTGCAGACTGCCGAACGCCTACTTGCCACTGGGCTATCCGTCGCCGAGAAAAACAAAAACCGCCGCCGTTTGGCTCGTTACCAACGGTCCTACGCAGTGCTAGAGCAACAGCGCGGCAATCTAGAAAAGGCACAGGAGTTTGCCATCAAGGCGCGGGAAGGATTTAACCGCTATGGCATGGTTCAGGATGCCAGGGAGATGCAGGTGTTGATCGAACGCCATCACTATGAATGAGTCGCTTCTGTTGGCAGGACTAGCGATTTGAAATATAGTCTACAAAGTATTTTCCATCCCCCAATCCTGGTTCCCTATGCGTTTATCTAACAAAGTTGCCCTGATCACTGGAGGTGCCAGCGGTATTGGGCACGAATCTGCCCTGCTGTTTGCCAAAGAAGGAGCCAAACTGGTGGTGTGTGATGTCAACGAAGCGGCAGGTAATAAAACGATCGAGCAGATCGAGGCGGCAGGGGGAACGGCAATTTTTGTCCGATCGGATGTGTCCAAATCCGCCGATGTGCAAGCGATGATCGCCGCTGCCGAGTCTACCTTTGGGGCACTGCACATCCTGTTCAACAATGCCGGAATTTTTCATCCCGACGACAACTCTGTCCTCGACACCGACGAAGCCGTTTGGGATTTGACCATGAACATCAACCTCAAAGGCGTGTTTTTGGGATGTAAGTATGGGATTCCGGCTCTGCTGCGGGCGGGGGGAGGGGCGATCGTCAACACCGCCTCCTTTGTTGCCGTACTGGGAGCCGCCACTCCCCAAATTGCCTACACCGCCAGCAAGGGAGGGGTGCTGTCCATGACCCGCGAACTAGCCGTTGAGTTTGCCCGGCAAAACATTCGCGTCAATGCCCTCTGTCCTGGTCCTGTCGAAACCCCATTGCTACAGGAACTCCTAGCTGATCCTGCCCGGCGTCAACGTCGCCTCGTCCACATTCCCCCCGGACGCTTTGCCAAAGCCCAGGAGATGGCAAACGCCGCCCTGTTCCTTGTGAGCGATGAAGCCTCCTATGTGAACGGTTCCACTTTCCTGGTGGATGGGGGGATCAGCGCGGCATACGTCACACCAGAGTGATCGAGATTAGGAGGAAGCGAATTCTTCCCCATGCCGTTCCTCAATCAGTTGGAAATCCCAGTAGGACGCCTCCACCTTGTGTCCATCGGGATCGCGCACAAAGCAGCCATAGTAAGGCTCCCCATAATCGGGTCTTCCCCCCGGTGCGCCCTCATCGACCCCTCCTGCCGCCAACGCTGTCTCATAAAAGACGTGAACTGATTGCTTGGTTGGGGCAATAAAACCGATGTGGGTGCCATTGCCCACTGTGGCGGGTTGATCATCAAACGGGAGCGTCACCCAAAACTCTGGATACTGCTTGCCATAGGCAACGGCTCCTGGATGTTCCATGACTCGTTTGCAACCCAGAGTGAGCAACACTCGATCGTAGAAGGCGACTGCTCGCTCAAAATCATTTGTGCCGATCGAAATGTGGGAGAGAATGCTGGGGCTATCGTCCATGTCTGCCTCCATGGCTAATCGCTGATTGCTTCCTACTTCACCACCCCCAACACCGGAGCTGCCTCAGACTTGGCGATCGTTCCCCCCAAGAACCGGGTGGCATAGATCTGCGGATTGGCGGAGGCGATTTGCTGATATGAGTCGTGAACCTGAGCATTCACGGCGACCATTTTCACGTCATACAGTTGGGTCGCCAACTTGGGATAGCAACCGATCGCAACAATCAGCGACAGGAAGCAAGCCGCAATGAATACTTCACGGGGAGTGGCATCCTCAAAGACCGCATTGGCAGGCAACACACAGTTGGTGCCAAAGCAAGCTGCCTCCTCATTGCCCTGGGTTTTGAGGGCAGCATCGCTCAGGTCACAGGAGGGCACAACATCGCACATCAACTCGGCACTAGAGCCATAAAACACCTGCCGCAGCATAGAGAGCAGATAGATAGGGGTCAAAATTAGCCCCACCGCTGATAGAAAAATCGTTCCCGTCCGGAAGGCAGAGCTGTAGAGGTCGCTGGTTGCCATCCCCACAAACACGGCGATCTCACTGACAAAACCACTCATGCCGGGTAGCGCTAGCGATGCCATGGAGGCGATCGTAAATAGGGCAAATACCTTGGGCATTGCCTGCCCCAAGCCACCCATCTCCTTCATCAGCATTGTGTGGGTGCGATCGTAGGTGACGCCCGCCAAGAAGAACAGCACCGCTGCAATCAACCCGTGGGAAATCATCTGCAACACCGCGCCACTCACCCCAACATCACTGTAGGAGGCAATTCCCAACAGCACAAAGCCCATGTGGGAAATAGACGAGTAGGCAAGTCGCCGCTTCATATTGGTTTGGGCAAAGGAGTTGAAGGCACCATAGATGATGTTAATCACTCCCAGCATTGCCAACACCGGAGCAAAGTAGACGTGTGCTTGGGGTAGCAATTCCATGTTTAACCGGATCAAGCCGTAGCCCCCCATCTTCAGCAACACCCCTGCAAGAATCATCGACACCGGAGCCGACGCCTCACCGTGGGTATCTGCCAACCACGTATGCAATGGGAAAACCGCCAGCTTGACACCAAAAGCAATGAACAGTCCTGCGTAGAGTAACAACTCCATCGGCAGGGAGAAATCCTTTAATTGCAATTCTGCAATGTTAAAGGTAACGGTGTCGCCAGAAAACGCCATCGCCAGTCCTGCCACCAGGATGAAAATGGAGGCGATCGCCGTATACATCAAAAACTTGGTGGCAGCGTAGCGGCGATTTTGCCACCCCAGAGGCAAACCAGCAAATACACAGGCACCAATTCGATCTCCCACATCAGGAAGAACATCAGCAAATCCTGCGCTACAAACACCCCGACCTGCGCTGCATAGAGCACCAACATCAAGGCATAAAACAAGCGGGGACGGCGATCGACCCGCCATGCTGCAAACATTGAAAGCGTTGTCACTAGCCCTGCCAACAAAACCAACGGAGCCGACAAACCATCCACCGACACTGCCCAGTTCAGTCCTAACTGCGGCACCCAGGCAACCGTTTCCACCAGTTGAAACGTCGCACTGCTCGGATCATAATGCTGCCAAAAAAGCATAGCCCCA
>JAAUSV010000168.1 GCA_012032525.1 Leptolyngbyaceae cyanobacterium SL_7_1 | reverse complement strand
CGCAAATTAATTAATCTGGAATATTTTTTGAGAGAAGCGCGGCTCCGCCGCGCTTCTCTCAAAAAATATTCGGTTTTATTTAATCCAATGATCCCTATGGAACTAAACTATGCAACTGAATAAAAATTGCAACTAGCTGAGAAGATTTTTGTAAACCTTCCCGTCTTTCATAATCACCACAAAATTTTGAGCAGCGTTCTCGATCAGACTAATGTCTTCCAGTGGATTGCCATCTACAAGTAGCAAATCCGCCAAAGCACCTTCTTCCACAACGCCCAATTTGCCGGGGTAGGGATTTCTCGGTCCAGACATTGCCAGCAGTTCCGCATTGTCATGCGTTGCCATCTTCAGCACTTCCGCAGGTGTATACCAGCGCACCATTTTTGACAACAGCGCGCCTCGTCGAGCGGCTTTTCCAGGGTCATACAGGATGTCAGTTCCCCACGCTGTTTTGATGTTGTATCGCTTGGCTAGTCCATAGGCAATATCAGTGCCTTCTGCCACTTGCAACTGCTTGCGGCGGCTGTCAGACCCTTCAGGATAGGGGTTGGCATCTTCGTCATCCAAAAAGGGCTGCATACTCAGCCAAACGTTTTTTCAGCCATGAGTCTGGCAGTCGCCTCATCCATCAGCTGACCATGCTCAATACACTTCACCCCGGCTCGAATCGCAGTTTGAATTGCCCTCGGCGTGTAAGCATGAACCGTGACGTAGGTGTTCCAGTCTGCTGCCGCATCGACGGCAGCACGAAATTCTGCCTCAGTGTATTGGGAGACATCTATCGGGTCATAGACCGAAGCTACCCCGCCGCCCGCTGCAACCTTGATTTGGCTAGCCCCGATCATCAGTTGCTCGCGGGTTCTGCGAAGTACCTCATCTACCCCATCGGCGATCGCTCCCACGCCATACTGCTCTGCGAGGCTGAGTTCCGAGGTCGGCGTTCTCGGCAGTTCATCCAGCCTGCGAAAGTCTCCATGCCCACTGGTTTGAGAAATCATTGCGCCCGATGGCCAGATGCGTGGACCCAGCAGTTCGCCTCGGTCGATTATCTTCTTCAAATCAAAGACGGGTCCAGCCACATCTCGTGTCCCTGTAAAGCCATTCATCAGCATCCGGGTGGCGCTTGCTGTGGCAGCTCGAAACACCTGCTGAACCAGCGCATCTCCCTCAGCCCCCGCCTCAAACAGAGTCGCCTGACCATCAACTCCCTCAAGAAACAGGTGAGCATGGGCATCAATTAACCCTGGCATTAGCACTCGTCCGCCACCGTCTATAAGCAGGGTGCGCAGGTCGGCTGGAACTGGGATTGGCTCAGTAGAAATTCGCTCGATCGTGTTGTCAATGACTAATACATTGGTGGGCGTTGAAAGCTGAGGAGAAGTGCCATCAAAAATCCGCACATTTTGAAATAAAACGCGATTAATGGTTTGATCCGGAAGATTGACGGAGGGCTGACTCTGTGCCCATCCCACCTGTGTAACCAATCCAATCAAAACAAATAGAACAGTTCCCAAAATAGCCGGATATCGCAATCGAGAATTCATAGCGTCTCACTGTTAATGTAGTCCGACTGCCCTCAATGTGAACTGCTTGGCTCACAGTTTTTTGGCTTTTGAACTAGGTTTAAATCGATCGTTGTCAAGGTGCTTAACGGGGAACAAAAGCACAATCCCCAAAAGTTTGCAAGATATCTATGCAATGCAAAGAGTCATCAGAAACAAGCGACAAAGCAACAATAATCATTAAAATTATGCTGATACAGTACCATCACTTTTTAGGCGAGACAAGTGGTTGTTAATATTTTTTCTGGTTGCCAAAAAGCAGGGATTAAATCGCTCTAGCGGATCACTACTACAGCAAATTTCACTTCCAAAGGTTTTAAGTTGCTAGAAGTCTGAGCATTAAATTTTCAAGCTGTGGATTAATTGTTCCGTTAGGGATGTTGGTAGTCGCAGCCGCTGTTGAAGATCCGCCATGTCTCGGTAGCGCCCTCCAACCTTGCGATTTTGCACGATCGCCCGCGCCAAAAACAAATCGATCGCCGCTACCTTCGTCAACTGCTCGATCGACGCCAGATTGGGATTGATTAGAGGAGCAGCGTCTAAACTATCGGGATCGTAATAACAAAATTGCAGAATTGCTGTCAATGGTTTCAACCGCTCCACCGAAATCCCCAGGGCGGCGGCAACATCCTCCAAACAATGGAACTGCACCCCCGCTTGCTGCAACCCCACCAGCGATCGCGCCTGTCGAATTGAGATCCCCGGCAACCGCAACCAATCATCTACATCTGCGCGGTTGACATCGATCCTCACCCCCAACTGAGCCGCCTGCCGCAACTCCTCGATCGACTGAAATCGGTAATATGGATCAGTTAATTGATTCACCCGCTGGGAACTAACTTGAGGTTTCCACCAATTCACAACGTATTATCCCTTCTAGCAATTAGCCTCATCTCTATCCTTTATTTACCAATCTGGTCAAGCAACTGTCGCCGTTTTTGTTCAAATTCGTATTCTGAAACCAGACCATCTTCTCGCAGTTGGTCGAGTTGACGGAGGGAATGGGCGATCGCCTCGATTTGAGTTGGGTCAATGGTCGCCTGAGGGGAGTCTTGGGCGCTAAGGGTATTAAAATTTCGATCAAATTCTTCTTGACGTTGTGTGAGATACCAGATGCCTTCGATCACGCTGGCAATTTTGGCAATCGGGTTGAATGGCGACAACAGCAGATAAAACGCTCCCCATTTCGGTTCTCCCAAATAGAATTTGTGCAATCCAGGGATGACAACACCACACAGCGCCAGCACCGCCGCCACATTACGTTTCTTGGGTTTAGTCAGCATGGTGGGAACAATTCCTTGGTCTAAAGGTCATGAAAAGTAACATTTATGTATGTAGCCGACGCGCCCCGTATTGCATCTCCATTCTATCGAGTCAGTAATTCAGCCTCATTGATTAAACGCATTTTCTAGTGGAAGCGTGAGGAGAGCTACACCTTGGCTTTGATAAACACGCTAGAATTTAATGAGGATTTATTATGAGTCATCAGACCCTATCTCTGCATCATTTTTATTAATCATAAAGCACACTTTTATAGGGCAAGCTTGAGTGCGCTGTCGTACTTAGGGATCATGGGTGCAATAGCTGTCGGTTTGTTAAACCAAGCGACTTGTCACACCCGCAGTAAAAAAAATTAGGGGACTACCTGCTGGCTTCTCCCTTGCTGTTTACCTGGGTTTGGGTTTTTCCGTAGTCGTAGGGGAGTTTACAGTATCTACTTCTACACGTTAATGTGCAGAAAGGGTTGAGCGCATCATTGCCTATCTTTGGACAAGGGACGGGTTGTTTCCCTCTAGGGAGAGGAATGGTGCCAAAGATTTATTGTAACCATTGATACAGAGTTGAGCTGTGTCAGATTATTGGTATGGGAGATTGCAATCCCATTTCAACCAGTTATTCGTATACTCTACGCTCCGCTCTACCGTACAAGCCGACCATGTCCCAGACTCCTCCTTCTCCAGAATGGCTTCAACAACTCTCTGACCCCTATGCCGTCTTGGGGTTGTCTGTGGCAGCCGACAATAGCCGAGTGTTGAAGCGGTATCGGACGATCGCCAAACTGTTGCATCCCGATCGCTTTGCCATTGAGGAGATGACGAATCAGGAGTTGGCAAGTCAAATGCTGGCACGGGTAGTCAACCCTGCCTATCAACGGTTGAAACAAGAGAATGGGCGGGCTGAGACGTTGGCAATGCTGCGGTTTCGAGTCCGGCGGTTGAGCCGTGATGAACCCCTCGCCCCCTTTAGTGAGACGGCAAATCGTCTGATCCAAACGGCTCAAGCGGATGTGGAGGTGTTTTATGAACAGGCGATCGCCAGCCTTGCAGATGCCCAATACCGCGAATTTGAGCGCCTTGAGTCCACGATCCAGCAACTCAATGAGCTAAATCTTGTGTACTTGCGGTTAAAAATGGGCGAACCGCTGATCCGCGAAAAGCGCACGGGGATTGTCTCTGCTAAAGACGCCAAACCGATTCAATTTACTCCCGTCACTCCCGACGCCAGCCCCTCCACTACCGACTATGCCCAGCGCCATTTCATGCGTGCCCATGCCTACATGGAAAAATCCAACTGGGCATCTGCGGTTCAGGAACTGCGGGATGCGATCAAAATCGAACCCAATAAAAGCGAGTACCATGCACTAGTAGCAAAGGCATACCTGATGCAAAACCTCCAGGGCATGGCAAAAGTTCACTTTAAACAAGCCCTCAAACTTAATCCCAGCGATCCATTGGCATTAGAATACGCCCAAAAACTCAAAATCGAAATCGAGCCACCCACTCCCCAAAACCCAAAAGTGGGGGCATATTTGGACTATTCGCCAAAAAAAGTAGAAGGATGAAGACGTTCCTCATCTTTCACCCTCCTGCCCTCCGCCTGCCACTACCCTCTCGCTCGAATCGGCGTCCCACAGGGATAGGTAGCTACAGGCTCTTGAATCGCCCGTGCCACTTCCGTCATCACCTTATCCGATTGAGTGGCTTTGGCGGCGAGGTAATCGGCACGGAGGGTTTGCAGCAATTCGCTCCGGCGATCGACCAATCGCTTCAGCGGACGGGGAGTACACTGGTTGATCACATAGGCTCCCATTAGCGGTAGGGCGATCGTGCTGTCGGTATAGCAGACGATCGTGTTGGGTAATTCATCGGGGTCAACCTTGCCCCAACTGACGGCTTCCGAGGGGGTAGCGCCAGACAAACCCCCCGTATCGGGGCGGGCATCGGTGATCTGCACAAAGTAGTCGTGTCCCCGTTCCTCCAAACCCAACACTTCATGGATTTGCGGTTGAGTTTGCAGCAGGAAGTTTTTGGGGCTACCCCCGCCGATGATGATGGCAGCACTCTTGCCTTCCACACCCGAAATCCCAGAATCACGTGCTCCGTAGGCGATCGCTGCTGTTTCATTCACATCTTGAGAGGGATCGATCACCAAAGCTGACCCTTCTAGAGACAACGCCGCCACATTCATACCGATGGAGCTGTCACCGGGGGAGGAGGTATAGATGGGAACGCCGCACTCGTAAGCCGTTGCTAGCAGGCAGGAGTGCTTCACGCCTAGTTTGCGCTCCACTTCCCACAGATATTTGCCCAGGAGATGGTGAAATTCTGCTGTCCCCATCGTCTTTTGGAACGGAGCCGCCCGGAGAATTTCGCGGATGAAGGCATCGGTTTCTAGCAAGACATCGTAGCCAAACACAATGTCGTAGATGCGAATGCGCCCCTCCTGTCGCAGTTGCACGTCATCGGCAAAGGGGGTGCTGGAGTAGAGGTCAAGCCCCAACCCATAGTGGATGTCGTGGTATAGGTTTGCCCCCGTGCTGATGATGTAGTCGATGAACCCCTGCCGCATCAGTGGGGCTAACACCGATACACCCAATCCGGCGGGCGTCATCGCTCCCGACAGGGTCAACCCCACGGTGACACCGGGCTGCATCACTTCCTGGCTCAACAAATGGCAGACTTCCCGCAAGCGAGCCGCGTTGTATGCCGTGAAATAACCATCGATCAAATCCACCACGTCGATCCGATCGGGCATGGGGGTAGGGGTAATCTTTTTGTTGATCAAATTCGTCATTGCTTGGACTCCCAAAAGTAGTGTATTGAGTAAATCCATCTACGATCGCCACGATGGATTTATGAACAAAAATCAAGGCAAGCCACGTTGGGGTTGAATTCTTGCGATCGGATGACAAGCAAAGCCAACTCGTGTCGTAGTCAGAACATCGCTAACCACAACCCCATTTACAAAACAGGGAAGTCAACCTCATGGGCGATCGCCCATCACTCGGCTCACCCACTCGTTCTCAATGCTTTAAATACTCTTACTAACCGTGACCGATCCAGTTCGCTGATCTGAAGAACTACCAAAAAGCTCTCAGTAATGGTCTCTAGCCCGCGAACCTAAAGTTACAGATCGGTCAGTTCATACTGGGTCCTTCGCAACGATCTGCCCAAGACAACGCTGGATCAGATAACCGCCTGCGTTGCAATTTCATTTCTAACTCCCACAATGGAAGCCAGCGTTGGGTTGGGGTATGCATTTTCACCACAGCGCAACTTGCAACAGACGACAGTATATAGCTTAGCATTTTTGACCCATTCCCTATAGAAAGATTACAAGCAATCCTCAAAGGGTTGCATTTGCCCTGGACAATTCACCCAAAACTTCCTTGAAACTCGAAGTCATAATGAGTATGATTTAAGAGTGATGTGGAGAAAGAGTATGTCAACAGCAACCGTTCAAGCCCTACCCATTGCCGCTATTCGCCGCCCGCTATTTCGCCAAAACGATCAAGCAAAAGTCAAGGCGTTGATGGAGTCTATCCAAGAAATTGGCTTGCAGGAACCGATCGACGTGCTAGAAGTAGACGGAGCCTACTACGGGTTTTCTGGATGCCACCGCTACGAAGCTTGTAGCCGCCTAGGACACAAAACGATCCTGTGTCGAGTCCGTCGTGCTCCCAAATCCGTGTTAAAAATGCACCTTGCCTGACTCGTTCTTCCCGATTCCTTGCCATACTAAGTAAGGCTTTCAAGGAATGGTCATGAGTCAGTTTCCGGATGGCAACTATACTGATCGATTGCGATCGCTGATGCAGTCAGCCGGACTCTCCACCTACCGAGAATTGGCGCAGCGGGCAATGGTCTCCGATTGGCAAATCAAGCAACTGCGTCAAGGCAGGGCGGCGCAATTGCGGGCGGAGAGCGTTTATCGATTGAGTCAAGCCTTGAAACTGCCGATCGCCCAATTACTAGCCCAATTCTCAGATTTGGCAACCACCAATCCAATGGACCCTGCTCTACCAGACACGGAGGGCGTTTCCCAGGATTTAGAGCGACTTACTCAGGAATACCAACGGTTACAAGCCCAGTTGGCACACCAACGGGAAACGCTGTGGCAGGAATTCCAGCAGACCAGCTTGCAAGCTTTGGAATCGTGGCTGATCCAGTTTCCCACCGCTGCCCATGCCGCCCAAGCCAATCCGTCTGTTCCTGCCGTCCGTCTGCTTCCTCTGATGCGTCCGGTAGAGCAACTCCTAAAAGAATGGCAGGTTGAGTCGATCGCCCCCGTCGGAGCCGAATTGCCCTACGACCCACAATTGCATCAACTGATGGAGGGTAGCGCTCAACCGGGCGATCGGGTACGAGTCCGCTACGCTGGCTATCGCCAGGGCGATCGATTGCTGTATCGCGCTAAAGTGAGTCCTGTACTCGCCCCTACTTCGCCTGAGGCACAATAAGCCGCCTATGGATGCCAGACAATCTGCCTTTCATGCCCTCCGCGCTGTGCATCAGGGAGCCTTTGCCGATGGCGCACTCGATCGGGTGTTGGCAAAACGGCTGGGGCAGAGAGCGATCGCCGCCTCACCACCGAGTTAGTCTATGGCTGTGTTCGTCGCCAGCGGACGCTTGATGCCCTGATTAGCCAATTGGCGCAAAAACCTGCCCAACAACAACCGCCCGACCTGCGGTGGATTTTGCATGTCGGACTCTATCAATTGCGTTACCTGACTCAGGTTCCTGCCCCTGCTGCCGTCCACACGACGGTGGAACTGGCAAAACAAAACAAGTTGGCGGGGCTGAGTGGATTGGTCAATGGCATTTTGCGGCAATACATGCGGCTAGGGGAGCAAGGCGATCCATTGCAGTTGCCGGAAGACCCGATCGCCCGACTCGCCATCCTCCACAGCTACCCAGATTGGATGGTGCAGCAGTGGGTAGGGCAATTTGGTCATGGCGGAAACAGAGCAACTCTGTCGCTGGTTCAACCAACCGCCCCATTTAGATTTGCGCATCAATCCCTTGCAGACCTCCCTTGAACCCGTGATTACGGCAATGACAGAAGCAGGGGTAGCAGTCCGTCCGGTGCCACCGTTGCCCCAAACCCTGCGGTTGCTGCACCATGAAGGTGCTATTTGGAAACTTCCTGGATTTGTTGAGGGCTGGTGGACAATACAGGACAGCAGTTCCCAATTGGTCAGTCATTTGCTCGACCCACAACCCGACGAGGTCATCCTCGACGCCTGCGCAGCTCCCGGCGGCAAAACCACCCACATTGCCGAACTAATGGGCGATCGAGGTGTGATTTGGGCATACGATCGCCAAGCGTCCCGTCTAAAAAAGATCACAGAAAACGCCGAACGGTTGCGCCTGACTAGTATTCAAACTTGCGCCGCCGACAGTCGTACCCTGACTGACTTGACGGGTCAAGCCGATCGGGTTTTGCTCGATGCCCCCTGCTCTGGCTTGGGAACCCTAAATCGCCATGCCGATGCCCGCTGGCGACAAACCCCCGACAGTGTTCAAACCCTTGCCCAGTTGCAAGCAGAACTGTTGGCACAGGCAGCAACGTGGGTGAAGCCAGAAGGTGTGTTGGTCTATTCCACCTGCACATTGCATTCTGCGGAAAATCAAGCGATCGTCCAGCAATTTCTCCATTGCCATCCTAAGTGGCAGATCGATCGCACTCCGGTGCTGGATGGGCTGGTTCAATTTGTCCAACCCGAAGGATGGTATCAGGTTCTACCCCACCACCACGGCATGGATGGCTTTTTTATGGCTCGATTGCGCAGGCGTTGATGGAATTATCGTCGTCGCTCCATGGCGGCGAGTGGATCTAACCACACCAACACCGCCCGTTTCAGTTGGTCAAAATCTCGGTAGACCTCTTGACGGACAAATTGGGCGATCGCATCCAACGGGGAAAACTCCTTGCCAGATTGCCACTTAACGTCTTGACCCAGAGGCGTGAGGTGATTACCATTCAACAATTGCAGCGTGGTTAGCTCAGGGAAGCGCCCCTGCACCACATCCAGCAACAACCGGGTTTGATCGATCTCGTCGGTGCGGAATTTGATCAGGAGGTTGCGGTTGACACCGTATTGTTTTTTGATCAAGTCAAACGTCTCGTCTGGGGAAGGGACAAACTCCATGTCAAATGCCTGAGCAAACTGGGGATTCACCTGAACAAATTGCGATCGAAATTGCATCAACTGCTCCATTAAAGGAATCGATCGCCGCGCCGGATAGTTGTTGAAGGAGATGAAGATATTGCCTGCCCGCTCCTGCCCAAACACACTGGAAATTAGCAGATGCAGCTTACACCCCATCGCTGTGACCCATCCCATAGACGGGCAAATAGCGCATCTGCACCACTTCATTCAGCAGGTAGTCCAAGGCTAGGTTGAAATTGCGCATGGCTCGATTGGCGATCGTCGTATGGTCAAAGGTGTTGACAAAGGGCGTTGCCACCACGATGTAGCCTTGCTCCGCCAAAAATTCCAGCAGGCTGCGGTAAGTAAGTTGGGGTGCAGTGGCAACAAATGCACCACCCAAAAAATGCACCACGGCGATCGGGCGCGGTGGGACCAATATCCAATTCCCGTAAACTTCCTGCCAGATCATGGGTTGAGAGAGGTAACTCAGAGTAATCGTCCCTTCTATCCTAGAGGGCGGTTTGGGGTTTGGGGGGAGATTGCTTCTAGCTGAGACAACTCGAACTGACCAAGGACGCTTCTCTCCACTCTGGCTTGTTCTGTTTTTTGTGCAGGCGGGCTTTCCATTGACGAATTTCGATTGCCGTCCGTTCGATCGGAGTCAAGTAGGGTTCGGCACTCGGTTCCGCTTCAGCCGTGATCGATGAGCTAGATTTTACCGTCATACAATCGGCTAGATTGTCGAGGTAAGGCTCCAAATCAAGTGCCCGGAGCACCTGATCGGCGGATTGATAGCGATCGATCGGCGCCATCTTCAGCATTTTGTTGAGCACCTTGGTGAAGTGAGGACTGACCTGCGCATAGGGCTGCCAACAGATCTCACCCGTGCGTGGGTCAACATCAAACTCCATGGGGGGTTTGCCCGTGAGCAAATAGAGACAGGTAACGCCAATCGCATAGATATCACTCGAATAGA
>JAAUSV010000167.1 GCA_012032525.1 Leptolyngbyaceae cyanobacterium SL_7_1 | reverse complement strand
ACCGGGGTGAATTTGAGGAACGCCTCAAAGCCGTGTTAAAAGAAGTCACTGATTCCGGTGGCGGCATTATCCTCTTTATCGACGAAATTCACACCGTTGTGGGCGCAGGGGCAACCCAAGGGGCGATGGATGCGGGCAACTTGCTGAAACCGATGTTGGCACGGGGCGAGTTGCGCTGTATCGGGGCGACGACGCTGGATGAGTATCGCAAATACATTGAGAAAGATGCAGCATTAGAGCGGCGCTTCCAGCAGGTGTATGTGGATCAGCCTTCGGTGTCGGACACAATCTCGATTCTGCGCGGCTTGAAAGATCGCTACGAAACCCACCACAACGTCAAGATTTCCGATAGTTCCCTCGTTGCCGCTGCCGTGTTGTCCAATCGCTATATCAGCGATCGCTTCCTCCCCGACAAAGCGATTGACCTGGTGGATGAGGCAGGCGCAAAGCTGAAGATGGAAAGCACCTCTAAGCCAGAGGAACTAGACGAGATCGATCGCAAGATCCTGCAACTGGAGATGGAGCGCTTGTCGTTGCAAAAAGAAGTTGATGCGGCATCCCGTGAGCGGCTCGATCGCTTGGAGAAGGAACTCGCAGATCTCAAAGAAGACCAGAGCACCCTCAACGCCCAGTGGCAAGCTGAAAAAGATATTCTCGATCAGCGCAAAGCCCTGAAGGAGGAGATCAACCAGGTCGTGAATGTGGAGATTCCCCAAGCGGAGCGAGATTACGACCTCAACCGGGCGGCAGAATTGCGCTACGGCAAACTCACCGATCTGCAACGCAAGCTAGAGGAAACCGAGGCAAAACTGGCTCAGGCACAAACCTCTGGGCGATCGCTCCTGCGCGAAGAAGTCACCGAATCTGACATCGCCGAGATTATTTCTAAATGGACGGGCATTCCGATTAGCAAGTTGGTGGAGTCGGAAATGCAAAAGTTGTTGCACCTCGAAGATGAGTTGCACCAGCGCGTTGTCGGTCAGCAGGAGGCAGTGACGGCAGTAGCGGATGCGATCCAGCGGTCTCGTGCTGGGTTGGCAGATCCCAATCGCCCGATCGCCAGCTTTATTTTCCTTGGTCCCACAGGCGTCGGCAAAACCGAGTTGGCAAAAGCCTTGGCGGTGTACTTGTTTGACACCGAAGAGGCGATGGTGCGAATCGACATGTCGGAATACATGGAGAAACACGCCGTTTCCCGCCTGATCGGTGCGCCTCCCGGCTACGTGGGCTACGAAGAAGGCGGACAGCTCACCGAAGCAATCCGGCGGCGTCCCTATGCCGTGGTGCTGTTCGACGAGATTGAGAAGGCGCATCCTGATGTCTTCAACGTCTTCCTGCAAATTTTAGATGATGGGCGCGTCACCGATGCCCAAGGGCGAACGGTGGATTTCAAAAACACGATCATCATCATGACCAGCAATATCGGGTCGCAGTACATTCTCGATCTGGCTGGAGACGATCGCCGTTACGACGAAATGCGCAGCCGCGTGATCGAAGCCATGCGCACCAACTTCCGCCCCGAATTTCTCAACCGAGTCGATGAGTTCATCATCTTCCACAGTTTACAGAAGTCGGAGTTGCGCGAAATCGTCAAGCTGCAAGTCCAGCGGTTGGAGGATCGGTTGGGCGATCGCAAGATGTCCCTGCGCATCTCTGATACTGCGCTAGACTTCCTGGCAGAGGTGGGCTACGACCCGGTGTATGGGGCACGTCCACTGAAGCGAGCCATCCAGCGGGAGTTAGAAACGCAAATCGCTAAGGCAATTCTCCGAGGGGAATTTGCGGATGGAGATACGATTTTTGTGGATGTGCAAAATGAGCGACTGGCGTTTAAGCGCCTTCCGGCTGAGCTAGTGACCCTGTAGGTTCCTCAATCAGTTAGAATAGCCCTCAATTTCAAAATAAACCCTCTAGCAAAAATCTTCACAGATTAAACTCCTGCTAGAGGGTTTCTCTTGATGAAGAGTTTAATATAATTTGTTCGGCTAGCCACTGTAGTGGTCAATTCACTGCTTCTAGTCGAGCGTAGCTTAGCTAAAAATTTCCTATGAAATATGAGCACGTCGTGAAACCCTCACACTGCTTGCTCGGAGGGCGACCAGTTATCCCGTCCTAACCTAAGCGCATTTATCCATGAAGGCTCCGGAATGAATCAATGACTCTAATGAACAAAGAATTGCAAGCCGCTCTAGAGCAACTGCGATCGACTCAAGCAGAACTGCACCAGAGAAATCAAGAATTAGCCATCGAAAACCAGCGGCGGCTGGTGCTTGATTTAACCCACATCGGTTGGTGGGATTGGGACATTCTGTCGGATCAATTGACCTGGAGTGATCATTTATTTCGCCTGCTGGGCTATGCTCCTGGCGAAGTCACACCGAGTATCCAAATCTGGCGCGATCGCATTCATCCAGATGATGTGGAATGGACGAGTCAAGCGCTTCAGCAGAATTTGGCAACCCAGGTATTTCCAGAACTGGAATACCGAGTTATCCATCCCGACGGAAGTCTGCACTGGCTCCTGGTGAAAGAACAGGGCATGTATGACGCATCGGGTCAGGCGGTGCGTAGGGTTGGGGTTGTGATGGAGATTAGCGATCGCAAGCGGGCTGAAGCCGATCGCAACCAGGCAGAAGCCCAGCTCCAGCTTAGCCAGTCCAAATTTGAAGCACTGATGACGAATATGCCGGGGATGGTCTATCGCTACTTCCCCAACACCTCAGACCACCCACAGCACTTTTCGTTTGTCAGCCATCACTGTTTTCAATTGCTGGAGTTGTCGCCAAAAACCCTGGTTCAAGATGCCAATGCCTTGATCAATTTGATTCATCCTGAAGACCTGCCCTCGTTTGTATCGTCCGTCAACAACTCCGCAGCACACTTCTTGCCCTGGAATTGGGAAGGGCGAATTGTCACCCCCTCTGGGCAGTTGAAATGGATTCAGGGCAATTCTCAAGCCCAAAAAACACCCGAAGGAGATGCCTGGGATGGGTTGCTGATTGATATTAGCGATCGCAAACTGTATCAACAAAAAATCCTAGAGCAATCTACCCTGCTGGACATTGCCTCCGATGCAATTTTTGTTCGGGACTTAGAGCAGCGTATTCTCTACTGGAATCGGGGTGCAGAGCAACTCTACGGGTGGCAAGCCGCAGAGGCGATCGGGCAGAAAACGAGTGAACTGCTCCATGGTTCCAAGTCCCCCATCGAAGAGATTTTACAAACGTTGCTCAGCCAAAATGAGTGGCGAGGAGAACTCCACAAAGTGACGAAGACTGGGCAGGAAGTGATCGTGGCAGCCCGGTGGACACTGGTTCGAGATCAGATCGGACAACCCAAATCTATTCTTTCCGTTAACACAGACATTACCCAGAAGAAACAACTAGAAGCCCAGTTTTATCGTGCCCAACGCCTAGAGAGCTTGGGCACCCTAGCCAGCGGCATTGCCCACGATCTCAATAATGTTTTGGCTCCCATCCTCACCATTTCCCAGCTATTACAAGCCCAATCCATCAACCCAGATGGACACTCGCGAGAAATGTTGAAGATCGTAGAAGAATGCGCCGAACGGGGCACATCTATGATCAAACAAATTCTCACCTTTGCGCGAGGCACCGGAGGAGAGCGTCGTCCGGTGGAGGTTGTCTCCCTGCTGCAAGAGGTGAGCAGCATTATTCAACAATCATTTCCAAAGTCGATCGCCATTCATCAATCCATTCCTCCCCACGCCCGTTGGCTGGTTGCTGCTGATCCCACCTACCTGCACCAGGTCGTGATGAATCTCTGCATCAATGCCCGTGACGCCATGCCCAACAGCGGCGTACTCTCGCTGACGGTTGAACCATGTTTTGTCGATCGAGCCTTTAACCCGACCATTCTAGATGCCCAAGTTGGACCCCATATCGTGATTACAGTTGCTGATACGGGCAGCGGCATTCCCCCAGAGGTGCGCGATCGGATCTTTGATCCCTTTTTCACCACTAAAGCGCCCGGTCATGGCACAGGCTTAGGTTTGGCGATCGTGTTGGGAATTGTTAAAGATTACGGCGGATTTTTGCAAGTCTTGAGTGAAGTTGGTTATGGCACTCAAGTAAAAGTATATTTACCGATGATCCAAGAAACCCCAACGTCCTCTGGGCAGTCAGCCGATCGGTTAGGCGGAAATCAAGAACTGGTCTTGGTTGTGGACGATGATGTGACGATACAACATATCACCCAAGTGCTGCTTAGTCGTCACCATTACACGGTGTTGTCTGCCAATGATGGGATGGAGGCGATCGCGCTTTATACTCAACATCAAGATGAGATTCAGGCAGTCATTCTAGATATCATGATGCCGGGGATGAGTGGAATCACATTAATTGAAAAACTTAGGGAGATCAATCCAACGGTGAAGATTGCGGCGATGAGTGCGTTGCCTGCAAATCGAGAACTCGCCATTGCCGCAGGTGCCAATGCTTTTTTGCAGAAACCCTATACTCTGACCAGTCTTCTAGAAAGTCTCCGTGCTCTAATCACCGCCTAGGAGCGTAGCAAACCTAACTCCGTAGCGAGTATTATTCTCAAATTATTTATGTTGCCATCTGCCTCTAGTGTGACACGATCGCCAATCGCTAACTCCCCTCCCCCTGCAACAGTGGCAACAACGAACTGGCTACGATCGCCGCTTGAGTTCGATCGCGCACATTTAGCCGTCCCAAAATACTCGTGACATGGTTCTTCACCGTTCCCTCTGAGAGATAAAGGGATTCCGCAATTTCCCGGTTACTTGCCCCTTGAGCGATCAGACGGAGCACCTCCCGTTCCCGTGGCGTCAGCTCGGCAAATCCCGGTGGAATCGTAGGGGTGACGGGGAGAGCGGGGGCGATCGCTTTCTGCACAATTCCTGGACCAAACTGGGTATACCCCTTATGCACAGCGCGAATTGCCTGAGCCAGTTCCTCGGAAGGCGTGTCTTTTAATAAATAGCCCGATGCCCCCAGTCGCAACGCTTGAGCAACGTACTCTTGGTCATCGAATGTCGTCAAAATCAAAATTGCTAAGGTCGGATGGGCTTGTCGCAGAGCGGCAGTGGTAGCAATCCCATCCATAATCGGCATTCGCAAATCCAACACTACCACATCGGGAGCAAGCGCATTCACTTGTTCGATCGCCACTTGTCCATTTTCGGCATCACCCACCACGTTAATGTCCGGCTCTAGCTCCAGCAGCGCTTTCAGCCCTTGACGAATAATGCTTTGGTCATCCACCAACAAAATTTGAATAGCGCTAGCCATAGTCAGGGTTGATTCTGTTTTGAAGGACAATCTCGATAACATCTACATCGTCAGCGGAATGTGTACCTGAATGCGACAGCCCTTTCCGGGGGCGCTGTCGAGCCGAAACGTTCCCCCCAGTGCCAGCGTCCGCTCTCGCATTCCTTGCAAGCCAAACCCTGTCTGAGTCTGTTGAGGAACAAAGCCGCGCCCATTGTCTTGAATGATTAATTCCAATCCAGAGGGCGTTTGTGTTAGGGCGATCGCAATCGCTGTTGCCGCCGCGTGTTTACTGGCATTGGTCAGCGCCTCTTGCACAATCCGGTAGAGGGCGATGCGAATTTCCAGCGATAGGGGAGTTACAACATCAACTGTGAAACTCGGTTGCACCCCGGTGGACTGCTGCACATTGGTACAAAGCGTGGCGATCGCCTCCTCTAACGATTGCTCCTGTAGAGGATCAGTCCGCATGGCGCTCACCGATCGCCTCACTTCTTGTAACGTGGTTGATCCCAATCGTTTTGCCTCACTCAAAAATGCGTGGGCGCGATCGGGATTGGACTCCCACAATTTCAGCGCTCCCTCCAGTTGCAAATTCAAAGCCGTGAGGGAATGCCCCAGAGAGTCGTGAATATCGCGGGCAATGCGGTTGCGCTCCTGTACCATTGCCAAGTTCTCCACCTGCAATGCATATTGCCGCAATTGCTGATTTGCCAGGGTCAATTGGTTACGACTTTCCCGTTCTGCTAGCAGGGCATTGACCAATAACAAGACAAATAGCAACGCCAAGCCAAACAACAACACCCCATTAATGGCAAATCCAACAATAAATGGACGTACCCGCTCTTGCACAAACGGGGGCACCCGAATCCCCATCAGGCTCACCCGCCGCATCAACGCCAGCAAAAATAGCCCAAAGGCAATTCCCGCCACCAGCAAGCGCCCCGGCAAGCGAAACATCAGACAACTGCGAATCACCATTACCAGATAGAGGAACGGGAACAACCGCAACCCCCGCAACCCCGCCGCTGTGATCAAACCAATCAATCCGAACTCCAGCAGTGTGTACAGAACTTTAGGCAACAATTGCCCCGTTGGTAAGCGCAATCCTATCAACCCAAACCCCGCCATACTTGCCATCAATACCAGTGGATACCGCGAATCCCGCATAAATGGCGTAGGGGCAAGCTCCGCTAGGATGGCGATCGCCACCAACGCCCACTCCAAATACAACAAAAACGGAAAGGGATGGTTCTTGGGATGAATGGTTTGGCTCATGATTGCTATCCACCGCTATAGATTGATGCTACTTGCTAAGCGATCGCTCCACACCATGACGATCGTCATGGCACAAGCTATGACGTTTGCCGCAAGTCACGTTCGAGGTTGACCTCCTAGGATAGAACCATCAACAAACCTGTTGAGTTCATCAAGGAGAAATCATGAAATTTAAGTGGATGGTCGCTCTCATCGGTGGCGTAGCCGCAATCGGGTTCACCGTCGCTCCCTTTGTCGGTCGAGCCTATGCCCAAGATGCCTTACCTCCCATTTTGGAAGTGATGGAACAGTTGAATCTCACCGATACCCAGCGTACCCAGCTTGAGCAAATTTGGCAGGAAACCCGTGCCGAAATGGAGGCAATTCTTAGCGTGGAGCAACGAGAGCAGTTTCGCTCTACCTTTGAGAACGGCGGTAATTTCCGTGAGGCAGCGGCGGCAATGAACCTGACCGATGAACAACGCACCGAATTGCGATCGATCATGAGTTCCACCCGCGACGAAGCGGCGGCTGTTCTCACCGATGAGCAACGCCAAGAGCTACGGGAAACCTTGCGCGATCGGATGCAGCAGGATCGCCCCGGTGCAGGAATGCGACGATAAAGGGGCTACAGGCTTGTAGGACGATCGAGTAGATGACTGCCCCATCTGTCTTACTGGCAAAACTCGCACCACCCCAACCCCTCCTCCAGATCGGAAGAGGGGTTTTTTCTCATAACCAATGGAGTTGATATCACCTATCCTTTAGGGCTACAGAAATCAAGATTAAATTGCAAGCTGAGGAACATTCTCATCGTTTTCTTAATTTGCTCTTCTAACTTAGAAATGAAGCGAAACTCCTCCATTCTTCTTCACAAGATTATGGTTGCTCTATGTGCAATCTCTAATGCAATCTTTCAACCCTTTTGCTCACGCCATCTCCATAAAAATTGAAAGCGGTGAAGTTATCTTTTTGAATTACTCTAGCCTGAAATGTCGTGATGAAATCTACAAGACTTACTCCAAATTCCCAGCTTATAACTAAACAGCTTGCGCAGTGGCACACGTTAGACACACAGACTGCTTTAAAGCAACTGGGAAGTGACCAAAAGCACGGTCTAACGCAGTCCCAAGTGCAGGAGCGAATCGCGAAATTTGGTTTAAATGAACTAGAGGAAAAGGCTGGACGCAGCCCCTGGAAAATCTTGCTTGATCAGTTTACCAATATCATGCTGATCATGCTGATTGCGGTCGCCATCGTATCGCTGCTGTTGGGGGAGGTGAAGGATACGATCGCGATTCTCAGCATTGTTGGCGTCAATGGGTTGCTAGGGTATTTACAGGAGAGCCAAGCCGAAAAGGCGCTAGCCGCTCTCAAGCAGATGGCTGTACCAATGGTGCGGGTCAAGCGTCAGGGTGAAGTGCAGGAAATCCCAGGACGGGAGTTGGTTCCTGGAGACATCGTGTTGCTAGAGGCAGGAGGGCAGGTGCCAGCAGATGGGCGGCTGCTTGAGGCGGTGAATACCCAGATACGAGAGGCAGCACTGACAGGCGAAGCCCAACCCGTTAGTAAAACTGCTCAGGTTGTTTTAGAGGCAGATGTGCCATTGGGCGATCGCGTCAATCTCGCCTTTCAAGGGACCGAGGTGTTGCAGGGACGGAGTGTATTGCTGGTAACCGCTACTGGCATGGGCACAGAACTGGGTCGAGTCGCGGCAATGCTCCAGAGCGTTGAGAGTGAACCGACGCCACTCCAACGACGGATGGGGTTTTTGGGGAATGTGTTGGTCGGTGGGGCGCTGATTTTGGTGGCGATCGTTGTGCTTGCCTCTGTCGCTCAAGCCCCCACTGGTTGGACTCGTCTGTTAGCAGGAGATTTTACCCCCCTACAGCAACCGCTTCAGGTGGCGCTGAGTATGGCAGTTGCTGTGGTTCCGGAGGGTTTACCAGCAGTAATTACGGTGACTCTAGCGTTGGGTACACAACGGATGGTGCGACGCAACGCCCTGATTCGTCGATTGCCTGCTGTCGAAACCCTCGGCTCTGTTACGACAATCTGCTCTGATAAAACCGGAACGCTCACCCAAAACAAGATGGTGGCTCAGGTGGTTCACACCCCCAGCGTCACCTACGAGGTGACGGGTCATGGCTACGCTCCAGCAGGGGAGTTTATCCCGGTGAAGGGGCAGCTAGCACAACCGTCTAAAGTAGATCTGGAGTTGCACACTCTCTTGCTGGCTGGCAGCGTTTGCAATGATGCGGTCCTCAAGTCCGAACCCGGCAACCTCTGGGCGATCGTAGGCGATCCGACAGAAGGAGCATTGCTGACGCTCGCGGGCAAAGCGCAGATTAATCAAGCCCACGCAGACCAAGCCCTACCACGCGTTGGTGAGTTTCCCTTTTCGTCTGAACGCAAGCGCATGAGTGTGATTTGTTCTGTAGAGGGTGAGGTATGGCATGTCTCAAGTCAAAAATCTACCCCTATTCCCTCTTTTCTCCATGCCACCCCTTATCTAATGTTTACCAAGGGATCACCAGAATTGGTGTTAAACCGCTGTAGCTCGATTTGGATGGAGCATGTGACTGAGCCATTGTCAGAATCGCAGCGATCGCACATTCTACGGCAAAATGAAGAGCTGGCTCGTCGAGGAATTCGGGTGTTGGGCTTTGCCATGCGTGGCTTGAGGGGGTTGCCCTCTCCAGAGGAGGCTGATTCAACCGAGCAAGACCTGATTTGGCTGGGGTTAGTGGGAATGTTGGATGCTCCCAGACCAGAGGTGCGCTCTGCGGTTGCCCTCTGCCGTCAGGCGGGTATCCGTCCTGTGATGATTACAGGCGATCATCAGTTGACCGCAATGGCGATCGCCACCGATTTAGGGATTGCGCCAGAGGGGTGCCGCGCCCTCAGTGGTCAAGATTTAGACCATTTGTCCCAACCTGAGCTAGAAACCCTTGTACCAGAAGTCAGTGTCTATGCCCGTGTTGCTCCAGAGCACAAGTTGCGGATTGTGCAGGCACTACAAAAAAATGGTGAGTTTGTGGCGATGACGGGCGATGGGGTGAATGATGCGCCTGCGATCAAGCAAGCCGACATTGGGATTGCGATGGGGATTACGGGCACAGATGTCAGCAAGGAAGCCAGTGATATGGTGCTACTGGATGACAACTTTGCCACGATCGTTGCAGCAACTGAAGAAGGTCGCGTTGTTTACACCAATATTCGTCGATTCATCAAATACATTTTGGGGTCTAATATCGGTGAAGTCATCACCATTGCAGTCACCCCAATGCTGCTTGCTGGTCAGGGCGTCCCGCTGACTCCGCTTCAGATTCTCTGGATGAACCTGGTGACGGATGGCATACCCGCGCTAGCTTTGGCGGTTGAACCTCCGGAACCAGATGTCATGCGACGGTCTCCGTTTAGTCCCCAGGAGAGTATCTTTGCGCGAGGGTTGGGCAACTACATTGTGCGGACTGGGATTATTTTGGCGCTGATTACGATC
>JAAUSV010000166.1 GCA_012032525.1 Leptolyngbyaceae cyanobacterium SL_7_1 | reverse complement strand
ATCACAGGTTCCTCCTGGCGATCGATCCCACGTTCAAACCCAACCGCTGCGGCGCGGGCACGCCCAGCGTGCCAGAGATGACCTACAAGAAACAAAAATGCAAAGATAAAATGTGCTGCGGCTAACCACGTGCGCGGTGAGACAAAATTGACCGTGTTAATTTCAGTTGCCACACCTCCCACCGAATTTAACGAGCCAAGGGGAGCATGGGTCATATATTCCGAGGCGCGACGCAACTGCCAGGGTTGAACATCGTGCTGAAGCTTGTCTAAATCAAGTCCATTGGGACCCCGCAACGGATCGAGCCACGGGGCACGGGTATCCCAAAATCGCATGGTTTCGCCACCGAAGATGATCTCACCACTGGGCGATCGCATCAAATATTTCCCCAATCCGGTGGGTCCCTGGGCGGATGCAATACTAGCTCCCAATTTTTGATCCCGTGCCACAAACACCAGCGCCTGTGCCTGCGATGCCTCTGGAGCAGTTGGTCCATAAAACTCCGAGGGATAGGCAGTGTTATTAAACCAAATAAATGCTGTGGCGATAAACGCTTGCCCGCAGATATTTCCCAGGCTCTGTGCCAGATAGGCTTCTCCCGACCAGGTAAACACCCCATGCGTCCACTTAAACGGTTGGGTGACAATATGCCAGATCCCGCCCGCAATTAAAATCACCCCAATCCAGATGTGACCACCGATAATGTCCTCCATGTTATTCACCCCGATGATCCACCCCGCCTCGCCGTAGGGCGATCGCAGCAGGTAGCCAAAAATGATCAACGGATTCAATGTGGGATGGGTAATCAACCGCACATCCCCGCCCCCCGGCGCCCAGGTGTCATACACCCCGCCCCAGAACATGGCTTTGCAGACTAGCAGCAATGCCGCCACCCCCAAGGCAATCAGGTTTGTGCCCAGAATCGTAGTGATTTTGTCCTTGTCTGCCCAATCAAAATCAAAAAATCCCGTTAGCTTTGCCGGACCCTTGAGGGCGTGATAGACCCCGCCCAGTCCCAGGACAGCGGAGCCGATCAGATGGAGAACGGCGATCGCAAAAAATGGGAACGTGTCCCTCACCACGCCGCCCGCGCCCATGCCAAAGCCCAAGGTTGCCACATGGGGCATGAGAATCAACCCTTGCTCATACATCGGCTTTTCGGGAATGTAATGCGCCACCTCAAACAGCAGCATCGCCCCCGCCCAAAATGCCACTAACCCGGCATGGGCAACATGCGCCCCCAAAAACCGCCCCGATAAATTGATGAACCGAGCATTCCCTGCCCACCAAGCGTAGCCCGTGGAGGCTTCATCTCGCCCCTCCCTTGGCGCTGCAATGGCAATGCCTTTGGAAGTTTTAACGGTTGTAATTGTGTCGCGATCGAAAAAAGTAGTCATAGGTAATTTAAGGTTTGAATGTTGAGTTTTAAAGTGTTGTAGGTTGGGTTGAGCAATGCGAAACCCAACTGAGGCGGCACCAAGTCAGCAAAGTTGGGTTTCCTGCGGCAACCCAACCTACATTACTCTTGTGGGGTGGACATCCTGTCCGCCCAGTCTGGACGGGCAAGATGCCCGCCCCACAAGAGAGTGGCATTTTAGCCATCAATAGGCACACCAACCTACATAGCCAATTGCCAACAGCTTCAAAGCGCATTCCCCCGTGGCAACACCTCTTCGGGAAAGACAAAATGCTCGTGGGGTTGATCCGTGGGTGCCATCCAGGCGCGGAGTCCTTCGTTGAGCAAAATGTTTTTGGTGTAAAACGTTTCAAACTCCGGATCAGCCGCCGCTCGCAATTCCTGTGAAATAAAATCGTAGGCGCGTAAATTGAACGCTAACCCTGCCATCCCGATCGCACTCATCCACAAACCTGTGACGGGGACAAACAACATAAAAAAGTGCAACCAACGCTTATTGGAAAAGGCGATCCCAAAAATCTGTGACCAAAAGCGATTGGCAGTGACAAAGGAATAGGTTTCCTCCGCCTGCGTTGGTCTGAATGCACCAAACGTATTGAAACTGCGTCCATCTCGATACAGTGTGTTCTCCACCGTGGCTCCATGAATCGCACACAACAGAGCGCCCCCCAGCACCCCCGCCACCCCCATCATGTGAAATGGATTGAGCGTAAAGTTGTGAAACCCCTGAACAAATAAAATGAATCGAAAGATAGCCGCTACTCCAAAACTGGGCGCAAAAAACCAACTGGATTGTCCCAATGGATAGATTAAAAAAGTTGCGACAAACGTTGCGATCGGGGCAGAAAATGCCAATGCATTGTAGGGACGAATTCCAATTAGCCGAGCAACTTCTAGCTGGCGCAAACAAAACCCGATCAGGGCAAATGCCCCATGAAATGCAGTAAATCCCCACAACCCGCCCAACTGAAACCAACGAGTCAAATTCCACTGGGCTTCTGGTCCCCAGAGAAAGAGGAGGGAATGTCCCAAGCTATCCGCTGGCGTCGAGACCGCCACTGTCAAAAAGTTACATCCCTCCAAGTAGGAGGTCGCCAACCCGTGACTGTACCAGGAACTGACAAAGGTTGTCCCCGTTAACCATCCCCCCAGTGCCAAGTAGGCACAGGGAAACAGCAGCAACCCCGACCACCCAATAAACACAAACCGATCGCGCTTTAACCAATCATCCACCCCGCGAAACCAATCGCCCAAGGATTGGTCTCGTTGAATTGCAATTGTCATTGAAGTATCCTCCTTTTTAAGCTATCAGCGATTAGCTAATAGGCTTCCGTCCCGTCATTGACAAAATAGGGCACCCCTGGATATGCCAGAGATTGAATAATGTGATCAAAATAGGGGGTGACTTCGGCAGCATCTTCCTCACCGAGGAGGGCGATCGCCTCCTCTTTGAGACACCGCACGGCTTCCACCCAGTTCGCCAGAGGAATGCCCAGCGATTTGTACATTTCCTTCATGCCGATCGTGCCAATTTCTGCCATCGGTTGTTCGTTTCCGGCGAGAACACAGTAGGCAACTAGGCGCACGTACCAGCCCTGATCCCGTTGGCAGGAAGCGGTTTTGCGGGGATTGCCACTGTTGCTGGGAGTCACCGGACAGCGCTTCCAAAAGCGCAGACTCCCCCGTTCAACCAACCGTTGCTCATTGCTTGCCAACGTCTCTGCGACTCGCATCCGCCGCTCCCCGGTTTTGCAGAAATTGCGAATCATATGGATTTCGGCGGGAGTCGGATAGCGCACCTCTTCGTCAGCGTTGAGAATAACCTGGGTAATCAGACTCATGGTTTACCTTCCTTAGAAACAAGCTGCACTCCCCCAAACCAGCCAATGTGCAATCGTTGGCGCGATCGCCGCCGAGATGGTAAGGATTGGCGGATTGCTTGCTTGAAACGGTGATTTGAACTGATTCGACGCAAATAAAACCGTAGTTGGGTGGCGATAGATGTTGGGTTTGCCATCGGGCGATCGCTCCTTTTACTAATTTCTAATAGCTCACAGCTAAATCTCTAGTAGCACCTCTGGCTCTGGGGCTACTTCTACCAGCGGTGTAAGTTCCAATGGCAATTCCGCTCCATTCGGGGGTACACCATTGGTTGCTGTTGCCGTCGGTTGGAGGGCAGCTTGTCGATGATTCTGACTCGCTTGAAACTTCTGAAACGCCGTTTGCACCCACTTGCCCTCATACACCCGTGGTCCTCCTGGGGGAGTGCCAATCCCCTCGATCTGGGTTCCTAATCGTTGGATGTAGCCTTTGGGAGTGACGTAGCGTTCGTAGGGAACGGTGGTTTCACCAAAGCTATCGATGTAATCGGGGCTATCCATTAGCGCATCGATCAGCGCATAGAAGCCCTGCTTGGCGCAGAGGTCGTAGTAGGAGCTGATTTCCTGGCGTCCAGCGGTGGGGCGACCCAGCAATCGACGGTGGATATATTCGATCGCCTTGGTCACATACAGCGTGTCCCAATACAAACTGCGAAACAGGCGCGACTTTGCCAACTGCCGGACAAACTCGCGCACGGTAATCTCCCCACTTTTGAGCTTGAGTTCTGCATAGTCCAACCGCTGACCTGCCAGCAGATCGCGCCCAAATACCTGCCGATACGCCGCTTGAATCACCACACTGGCGGATTGGTGGGCAAGGCTAATACTGGCTCCCTGGTTAGATTCCCCAGTTGTCCGCTGGGGCAGCAGATGAACAAACTGCGCGGCTGGATGTCCTACCGAACCAGGCACTTTCCCCCACACGGCGTGTCCATTGCCGTTGGCAACCCCGCAGCTAATCAAAATTCGTCGGTTATCTTTGCCGATCGGCGAGGGGTGATGGCTAGCATCTCCCTCTTCCTGCGGGAAAATCGCTCCAAATTGAATCTCTAACGGATCGTGGTTGGCTCCGTAGGGATGCTGATTGGGTAAGGGTTTTTGATATTCCCCAAACAGCGTGATAAATTGGGGAACCTTGTGGGCCACGGCGCTGGGTTTGAATAAATCCAGTTGGGGTGTCCAATTACGGCACTCCTGTGCCTCCAGTCCCAACCCCCGCAGGTAGGGAACCGTTTCTTCTCCAAAATAATCAGCGTATTCCTGAGAATCAATCAACGCATCCACTAGGGCAGGGAATCCCCCACGAGTGATCACGGCGAAATACGTCTGAAATTCCTCGATCGAACTCAACCCCCGACCGAGAAAATGGCGCACCGCCAGTTCCACCACCCGACTAATCACAAATGGTTCGTAAAACTCCCGCCGATACACCCGCGACTTACCCAAACTGCGAACAAATTCCTTCGTGGAGAAATCTCCGTTTCTCAACTTGGACTCTAGATCCGTGAGTGAAACTCCGTACTCGCGGGTAATATCTCGCTCAAACACTTGGCGATAGGCAGCCTTGATCACCGCTTGGATTTCCGTCTCAGGCAAACCCGGCTTGAAGACAAATCGCGATCGCGGGGTTGCCGCCAAGGCGTAGCTCTCTGGTAATTGCAGCCCCTGTTGATCGTTGGAAACCCCTTCCCGCACATGAACGGCTGGTTTCTCAACCTCGTAGTCGGCAATCATTTGATCAAATACCTGGGTAATCAGATCGATCGCCCCGGCATCGCCTTGAAAGTAGCTCAGCGATCGCCAGCGCATTTCCCGCAGAGCCACGATCGTAGCCTCAGTGACATCCTCTGGAATCACTCCCCGCAACCCCCGCACATTTACCGTCAAAATGCTGGTATCACCTGCCACGATCGCATAGGTGACATAGCGAAAAACCATGCCAGATCGCGCATCGATCGCCGCATCCGGGCAGGTCCATAACGACGGATATGGATGGCGCGAAACCCCGCTGGTAGCGGTTCCCGGTCAGCACTAAACTGGGTTTGCACCAACTCCACCAACCCTCGCAGCGGATTACCCAGGTTGAAGGAGGGTGGTTTGATGGTTTCCTTCGATCGCACCACTGCCCGTCTGGGGTGGGGGGTGTATCCTGGCAATTGGTCACGATTGGGCGATCGCTCCAGATACGCCATGGCATCGCCGCCATAGAAAATTCGATTTGCCGCTGCTGAGACGATCGCCTCGGTATGCTGGGTCAGTGTTTCCGCCACTGCCAGCCGCTTTGCACCGGAATTGAAGAAATTGGCTAACGCAGTAGACTCACTTTGTTGAAGCCAGCGATCCTGTTGCTCCGCTTGAGAAATAATCACTGTCGGAAGGGTGTGATAGCGCTGGGGACAAGCCATCCGACTACCGCCGCTTGCATGAATGCTCATTGTTGCTTTCCCTAATGAACCAGACTAGAAGATGGCTGTTGGCTAACAGCAAGGGATTGAGGTTTGGTGTTGGAATCAATCTACCGAGAGGTCAACCCCTGAATCACACAATCAAAATAGGGAGCGACCTCTGCCGCGTCCTCCAAAGTCAACATCTCTAATGCAACTTCTTTAAGACAGCGCATACAGTCAACTAAATTTTTTAAGGGCACGCCCAACGAGTTATACATAGCTTGAGCGCCGTAAAGACCGATGGTTTGAATCGGTTCCACATCCCCAACAACGATCGCATAGGTGACTAACCGAACATACCAAGCCTGATCGCGTAAACACGACGCTTGAAACGTTGGGTCATCACTATTGCTCGGTGTCACTGGGCAACGCTGCCAAAAAAGTTGGCTACCCTTGTGGACAATCTGCTGTTCGTTATTGGTCAAAATGGCGGCGATGCGCAGACGATGCCGTCCTTCCTCAAAAAAAGTGCGAATCGTGGACAATTCCCCCACGCTCAGATAACGGGCTTCTCGATCGGCGTTGGCAATGCATTGGGTGACGATACTCATGGGTTTTAAGGATGATTGATTGCAGTGATTTTCCTGTTCACTGGCTTCCAGCCAGCAACAAAGGGTAGGCTCCCGGTCTGTGGGGTGGGCAAGTTGCCCACCCAGTCCGGGCAGGCAAGCACCACTGACGGCAAATTCTCCGTGCCTAGCTCAATCCCGCACAGAGATAGTCAAAATAAATGCCCATCTCCTGCCCCGCTTCAGTCCCCACCAGCCCGGTGGTGACATCCTTCATCGCCTGCAAAGCCCGAATCGTTGCCCCAATGGGAACACCCAGCGAATTGTAGGTTTCTCGCAAGCCATTGAGAATGCGTTCATTCAAAATCGAAGGGTCGCCCGCTAACATGGCGTAGGTGGCGTAGCGCAAGAAATAATCGAGATCACGAATGCAGGCAGCATAGCGCCGACAGGTATACATATTGCCGCCGGGAGCCGTGATGTCGGTATACATCAGCGATTTGGCCACCGCTTGAGTCACCAGTGTATTGGCGTTGGCACTAATGGCGATCGCCGCCCGCGCCCGCAGTTCTCCGCTTTGAAAATACGCCTTCAACTTCTCCACACCAGAGTTGTCCAAATAGCGCCCTTGCACATCTGAAGTATTAATCAACGCTGTAATTGCATCTTGCATGATGACCTCCAAAAAAAGAGAAAATTTCCAAAGTTCAATCGTTCAATTTCCGTGACCAACTCACTTTGCAATGGCTAGTAGCGATTAGCGGTTAGCGATTAGCCACCTACGAAAGCGCCCGAATGATGTAGTCAAAATAGGGTGCAACCTCCGTTGCATCCTCTGCGCTCATCAACGACACCGCTTCCTCTTTAATACAGCGCATTGCCTCGACCAAATTACGCAGTGGGATCTCTAGGGAGTTGTACATTTCCTTAATGCCAATCGTGCCAATCTCTGCTAGAGGTTGTTCGCTGCCTGCCAGGATGGAATAGGCAACCAGGCGAACGTACCACCCTGATCGCGCTGGCAGGAGGCAGTTTTGCGGGGATTGCCACTGTTGCTAGGGGTGATGGGGCAGCGCTCCCAGAACCGAGCGCTGGCATTTTGAACGATCCGCTCTTCGTTTTCTGACAAAATTCCAGCAATGCGAATGCGCTGCTCACCTGTTTTCAAAAAGTCTTGAAAGATGCGTAATTCCTTGGGGGCAGGATAGCGGGCTTCACTGTCTGCACTGAGAATTAGTTCCGTTACGATACTCATTGAGTTTCTCCGTTGCTGCTAAAAAAACCAAAGGGGAAAGATGGGAAGAGAAAAGGGAACTCCCCCGCCACAGGAGTTGATCAGCCAACGGTAACGGGGAAGGGTTGCCGTTCTAAATCAACTGGCGATCGCAGGTGCCCGCATTGCCACAGGAATTGCCTCACCCCCCGCCAGATCCAGGGGAAAGTTGTGGGCGTTGCGTTCGTGCATCACCTCAAAGCCCAAGTTGGCGCGATTCAACACGTCTGCCCAAGTGTTGACGACCTTGCCTTGAGAGTCGAGAACGGACTGGTTGAAATTAAACCCATTCAGGTTAAACGCCATTGTGCTAATGCCCAGAGCAGTGCACCAAATGCACACCACCGGAAACGCCGCTAAAAAGAAATGCAGCGATCGACTATTGGTAAAACTGGCGTATTGAAAAATTAACCGTCCAAAATAGCCGTGGGCTGCCACAATGTTGTAGGTTTCGCTTTCCTGTCCAAATTTGTAGCCATAGTTTTGTGACTCCGATTCAGTCGTTTCGCGTACCAAAGAAGAGGTTACGAGCGACCCATGCATGGCACTAAACAATGATCCACCAAACACCCCGGCTACCCCTAGCATGTGAAAGGGATGCATCAAGATGTTGTGCTCTGCCTGAAAGACAAACATAAAGTTGAAGGTGCCGCTAATTCCCATCGGCAACCCATCAGAGAAACTACCCTGCCCGATCGGGTAGATCAAAAATACTGATGCGGTGGCTGCCAATGGGGCTGAATATGCCACTGCAATCCACGGACGCATTCCGAGGCGATAACTCAGCTCCCATTCCCTCCCCATATAGCAACACAGGGCTGGAATGTAGTGTGCTCCAATCATTTGATAGGGTCCGCCATTGTATAGCCATTCATCCATACTGGCGGCTTCCCAAATCGGGTAAAAGTGCAATCCGATTGCATTTGAGGTGGGGACAACCGCCGCCGTAATAATGTTATTGCCATACAATAGCGACCCAGAAACTGGCTCTCGAATTCCATCGATATCAACGGGGGGAGCCGCAATAAATGCAATCACAAAAACACAGGTAGAGACCAGCAGTAGCGGGATCATCAACACACCAAACCAGCCAATATACAGCCGATTGTCTGTGCTTGTAACCCAGTTACAAAATCGCTCCCACTGATCACGAATTCCACGTTGTTGGAGAACTGTAGTCATGGATTTGACCTAAATTTAACAACGATGACGATTTAGCCAAGACAGTTAACTAGGTTGCTCTGTATAGAAATCCATAGAGCATCTAGAAACTGATTGAGGCTAATCAGTCAGGGTATTGGAATAATAAAAAATGGCTGAATTGTAACTTTGAATTGCAGAACTATGGTTGCCAAGTCAGACTTGATCAACAGAAGCTCTTGCGCAATTCAAATCCTTCTCTTAAGCATGAGAACTGCGCTACTGGAGTAGCAAAAATTTTGAGACTATCGACCTAACTATCATCAACTAATCAGTCATCTGTTAAATCAAATGGTTTAAACAAAGAATGATTAGCTGCGTTGAGAAAAGAAGATAAGGTAAAAACCTAAAGAACCTATGAAGATGACCATTGTGTTTACAAAACTTTATGAATTAGCAGGAGCGACTACTCAATAAACTGAATTACTCGCACTTTCGTTCCAGGAGCCTGCCCCGCCGCTTTTGCCTCAATTTCCTGCAACTGCCCCAATGCCAACCCACAGGGGCGACCATACTTTGCCTCCACCCGATCGCTAGCAATCCTTAGTGCCGTCTGCGACCTTGCCACAAAGTCCTCGATCGCGTATTCCGTATCTGGGGTAAAGTACTGCTTCACCACCAGCGAGGGAGAATAGCAAATGTCTTGCGACCCATCAGACCATTGAACTTGAAAGCGGATTTCTGGCATAGGTTTCGGGTGAGGATTCTAGCAGGTGTTGATAGTAGGATACATGAAGCTTGGCGGAGGTTTCCCAACTGTACTGGGAGGGAATGGATTGGCTGTTTTCAACCAGCGCCGCCGCCACCTGTTTGTCAGCCACCTGCCGCATGGCGTGGGCGATCGCCTCCACAGAGTAGGGATCGACCAGCAGTGCCTGGGTAGGCGACAGAAATTCAGTAAACGGCGCTTGGTTTGAGGTAATCACGGGCAAACCGGAGGCGATCGCCTCCAGCAGCACCAACCCCCAACCTTCCTTCACCGACGGGAAGACAAAGGCATCGGCGAGATGGTACAAAGCAGGTAGATCGGCATCGGCAATTACGCCGGGGAGAATCAGTGCCCGATCGCCCTCCAACCCCAACTGCCGAACTAAGGCAAAAAAGGCATCTCGATAGGCTTGATAGTCAAATAACGTTGCGCCTCCAGCCACCACCAATTGGGCGTTGGGGTGGGTTTTTAGCACCTGGGCAAAGGCTTGTAATAGACGGATGGAGTTTTTACGCGGTTCGATCCCGCCCAAGGTAAGATAGATTGGGTCGCCAGTTAATTCCCATCGATCGCGCAACGAGACTGGCGGTGGAGTGGGGGAAAACCGCGCTTACGATTAACCCGTTCATCACCTGG
>JAAUSV010000165.1 GCA_012032525.1 Leptolyngbyaceae cyanobacterium SL_7_1 | reverse complement strand
TTCATTTGGGCATCAGAAAGTTTTGACAACTACCCGTGAGACGATGATAGAGACTTCGATCGCTCAGCCTGGTCGCTCTCCAGAAACCAGGGTGGAGTTGATTTACCAAATTGCCATGCCCCGTCCCGACACCCACCTGTTTGAGGTGATTCTGCACATTCGTGGGTGGCAGGCGGCGGTGTTGAATTTAAAGATGCCAGTCTGGACGCCGGGTTCCTACCTTGTGCGTGAGTACGCTAGACATGTGCAACACTTTACTGCCCAAGCAGACAATTTGCCAGACAATCCGCTGCTGTGGCAAAAACAAAGCAAGAATCATTGGCAGGTGCAAACCCAAGGTGCACTGGACATTACCATTGCCTACCAGGTGTTTGCCAATGAATTGACGGTGCGGACAAACCATCTCGATCGCACCCATGGCTATTTCAACCCCGCTGCCCTTTGTTTCTACATTCCAGGATTTGAACGGCACCCGTTGCAAGTGGCGATCGTTCCTCCCCACACCGATTGGCGGGTGACAACCTCCCTACCCGCTGTGGGTAGCCAACCCCACACCTACGCAGCGGCTGACTTTGATACCTTGGTAGACAGCCCGTTTGAAGTGGGCAGTGAGCCAGTGTATAGGTTTGAAGTCTTGGGCAAACTCCATGAATTGCTGATTTGGGGAGGGGGCAATGCCAACCCTACCAAGCTCATCGAAGACACGCGCAAAATTATTGAAGTCGAGGCTGCGATCTTTGGGGGCTTACCCTACGATCGCTATGTGTTTTTCCTCCACCTTTCCTCTCAAGGCTATGGCGGGTTGGAGCACAAGAATAGCTGCACGTTAAACTACTCTCGGTTTGGGTTTCGATCGTCTGACAAATACCATCACTACCTACAACTGGTTGCCCACGAGTTCTTTCACCTGTGGAATATCAAACGCATTCGCCCCAGAGCATTGGAAACCTTCGACTACGATGGCGAAAACTACACCCCATCCCTGTGGTTTAGCGAAGGAGCAACCAGCTACTACGATCAGATTATCCCTTTGCGGGCAGGAATTTACGATGCTAAAGCCTACCTGCGAGAGCTTGGCAAAGAAATAACCCGATTCCTATTGATTCCAGGACGACAGGTACAGCCGCTGGCAGAGTCTAGCTTTGATGCCTGGATCAAGCTTTACCGACGCGATGCTAACAGTGACAACTCCCAAATGTCCTACTACTTGAAGGGGGCAATGGTTTCTCTGTTGCTCGATCTATTGATTCGAGGACAGCATCAAAATCGGCGATCGTCGATGATGTTCTATGGCAACTCTGGCAACAGTTTGGGCAGCCTGAGATCGGTTTCACACCGGAGCAGTTGGAGGAAGTGATTACTGCTGTCGCGGATACGGACTTAACGAGCTTCTTTCAATACTGTTTGCACACGACTGGGGAATTGCCATTTGAGCAATACCTCGCCCCCTTTGGGTTGCAATTGCAGGCAGAAGATTGCAGCGATCGCCCACCCTTCCTGGGGATGACGGTCAAGACAGAGCATGGACGGGCAATGGTGAGGTTTGTGGAAATGGATTCCCCTGCCCAGCAGGCAGGGATTGATGCTGGGGATGAGTTGCTAGCGAATTGATGGCATTCGAGTCAGTGCGGAGCAGTTGGGCGATCGCTCAAGGACTACGGGGCTGACGCAACCATACAGGTGACCGTCTTCCACCAAGACGAATTACACACCCGTGCTGTCACCGTGTTACCACCGCGCCCAACATCCTACCAATTGGTTCCTGTCCCGTCTCCTTCTACTGCTCAGGTAGCAAATTTGCGGGTTGGCTGGGCTGCTCTCTAGGCAGTCTCTAGTTTAGGCAGTCTCTAGTTATTGACTAGCAATCTGCATTGGCTGCGCCTTACCCTTGCTATTTCGTTGTGCCGACGTTGTTGTAACCATCCAAATGATAAAAAGCTCTTGGGAGTCTTGCCATGTTTCGACCCCAAGAGCTTTTTCTTTTGTTCACTCCTCACTCTTAAAATTTATCATGGTAGTGGAGGCAATGGGGCGATCGGGTGTGAAAGTTGGTTAACTGGCACAGGGCAGCAGTGCCCAGAGCGGCGATTGGTAGGCAGATAAAAGCTGAGCATCTGCTAAGAATTTGCCAAGGGATATGGCGACGGTGGCAAAAAGCTTTTAATATAACTTTACAGCTAAATTATGCTTGCGGTTAGAAGCCTCAGCCAGATCGATTCGGTACAGTAATTTACAGGATTGGGACGGATAGGAGGCACAACTTTGTCAGGGATTGTAGAAAAGTTCAGTCCCTCAGGTAAGCTATCCATAGCACTTTTATGCTTTACCAATTAAAAAAACACACCCCCCTGGTGCAAACGGGGTGTGCGTAAACCAATCCCCCGTTGATTTGTGTGTTCTTTTTGATACTCGTTTAACAACCCTCTTAGGCAGGTAGTTTCATGTCAGCGACCGTTGCTCCCGATCAAGTTGAACGGATTGTTTGGAATCAATACCAAGATCCTTTTGAAATATTAGGTCCTCACCAAATTGAACAGGACGGCAAAACCGTCTGGGTGGTGCGTGCCTATCTCCCCCATGCCGAGGCGGTGTGGGTGAGGCTGCCCGAAGAGCGCAAAGAGTATCCGATGCAAAGTGCTCACCATCCCCACTTTTTTGAATGTGTGTTGGAGGTTGAGTCCCTGGCAAATTACCAACTCCGGGTCAAAGAGGGAGACAACGAGCGGGTCGCCTATGACCCCTATGCCTTTCGTTCTCCTCTTGTAACCGAGTTTGACATTCATCTGTTTACGGAAGGCAATCACCACCGGATTTATGAAAAACTGGGTGCCCACCTGACGGAGATCAATGGAGTCAGTGGCGTGTACTTTGCGGTGTGGGCACCCAATGCTCGCAACGTCTCCGTATTAGGTGATTTTAACTGGTGGGATGGTCGCAAGCACCAGATGCGGAAGGTTGGCAATGGCGTTTGGGAGTTGTTTATTCCCGGAGTGGGCGTGGGCGATCGCTATAAGTATGAAGTCAAAAATCCAGAAGGGCATATCTACGAAAAGTCTGATCCCTACGGGTTTCAACAGGAAGTGCGCCCCAAAACGGCATCGGTTGTAGCAGATCTAGACAACTACGAATGGAGCGATCGCGAGTGGATGGAACACCGTCGCCACGTCGATCCTCTCAGTCAGCCCGTATCTGTCTATGAAGTGCACCTAGGATCGTGGTTGCATGCGTCTTCGGCAGAACCCTATCGACGACCCGATGGCACAGAGGAACCCGCCGTGATTGTGGCTGACCTCAAACCCGGTGCCCGCTTTCTCACCTACCGAGAATTGGCAGCGCGGTTGATTCCCTATGTAAAGGAGTTGGGCTTTACCCATATCGAGTTGCTACCGATCGCCGAGCACCCGTTTGATGGCTCCTGGGGCTATCAGGTGACGGGCTACTATGCTTGTACTTCGCGCTATGGCACTCCCCAAGACTTCATGTATTTTGTCGATCAATGCCACCAAAACGGCATTGGGGTGATTGTGGACTGGGTGCCCGGACACTTTCCCAAGGATGGACACGGTTTAGCCCATTTTGACGGCACCGCGTTATACGAACATGCCGACCCCCGCAAGGGTGAGCACAAAGAGTGGGGCACCCTAGTGTTCAATTACTCCCGCAACGAGGTGCGCAATTTCCTCGTTGCCAATGCGCTATTTTGGTTCGACAAATACCACATCGACGGGATTCGGGTGGATGCGGTTGCCTCCATGCTCTATTTGGACTACTGCCGCAAAGAGGGCGAGTGGGTAACAAATCAGTATGGTGGGCGAGAAAACATCGAAGCGGCGGATTTCCTCCGCCAGATGAACCATGTGATCTTTTCCTATTTTCCGGGGGCGCTGTCGATCGCAGAGGAATCGACCGCGTGGCCCATGGTGTCTTGGCCCACTTACCTTGGCGGACTGGGGTTCAACCTCAAGTGGAATATGGGCTGGATGCACGACATGCTGGATTATTTCCACATGGATCCGTGGTTTCGCCAGTTTCACCAAAACAATGTCACCTTCAGCATCATGTATGCCTTTAGTGAAAACTTTATGCTGGCACTTTCCCACGATGAAGTGGTGCACGGCAAGAGCAACATGATTGGCAAGATCCCAGGAGATGAATGGCAAAAATACGCTAGCCTACGCTGTCTCTACACCTTTATGTTCACCCACCCTGGCAAAAAAACGCTGTTTATGAGCATGGAGTTTGGGCAGTGGAGCGAGTGGAATGTTTGGGGCGATCTAGAGTGGCATCTGTTGCAGTACGAAGCTCCCAAGAAGCTCCAGCATTTTATCGGTCGGCTAAATCAGCTCTACCGCAGCGAACTGGCACTGCACACTGACGACTTTTCCAATGAGGGGTTTGAATGGATTGATTGCAGCGATAACCGTCACAGTGTGGTTTCGTTCATCCGGCGTGCCAAAAACCGAGAGGAGTATGTGGTGGTGGTGTGCAATTTTACCCCCCAACCCCATGCCCACTACCGAGTTGGCGTGCCAGAATTTGGGTTTTATAAAGAATTGCTCAACAGCGATGCCCGCGAGTATGGGGGCAGCAATATGGGCAATTTGGGTGGGAAGTGGGCAGAGGAGTGGTCGTTGCACAGTCATCCCTTTTCGATCGACCTGTGTTTGCCCCCCTTAGCCGTGCTGGTCTTAAAGCTCGATCGAGAAAAAACCCAAGCGGCTTTGCAATCGCAGTAGAGCACGCTCCTATAGATCGGAACAAAGCAATAGGGCAGGGTGATAACAGTTTCCCCCTGCCCTATTTGTTTAATGGCTGGTAGCTCAACCCTTACTGCCGCCCCTATTGGCGATTGTCTGCTCCTAGTAGCTCGACGATCGCCTGCCGCTCCACCGGGGGGTCTTCTGGCATGACTTGGCGTGTGTCGGTGATCAACCAGTCAAGGGCAGCGGCTTGCACGTCGATCGAGGCACCGGTTTTATCGACGCAATAGCGACCAAACACCAGCTTGTCCACCAACCGCACACCCGCACCTAAGCGGGAATACTCAAACACGACGCTGTTGTCTACCACAGCACCGCTACAGATGTGGCAACTTCGTCCAATCATGGAGGGACCAATAATTTTGGCACCATCCTCAATCCGGGTCATGCCACCGATGTAGACCGGACCCTGGATATCCACTTTGTCCCAGTTCACTGCCACATTCAAGCCAGTGTAAATGCCAGGCGCAACTTGGTGCCCAGGAATTGAGACGTTTTTAACTTTACCCATGAGCACGTCGCGCACGGCTTGCCAGTAGTCTGGAACTTTACCAATATCAACCCACTCAAACTCCATTGAAACCCCGTAGAAGGGCGCACCCGTTTCAACCAGTTTGGGGAAGAGTTGACTACCAATATCAAATTCTTCACCGGAGGGAATGTAATCGAGGATTTCCGGTTCAAAAATATAAATCCCCGTGTTGATGTCCGTGCTAAGGGCATCTTCTACCTTGGGTTTTTCTTGGAACGACTTCACTCGTCCATCGTCATCCGTCACCACGACCCCGTAGCTCGACACATCTTCACGGGGAACCGATTTCATAATGATTGTGGCGATCGATCCCTTTTCTTTGTGCCAACGGACGGCTTCTGTCAAATCGACATCAATTAAGGCATCGCCACAGAGTACGATAAACGTGTCTGTAAAGAAGGGGCTAAAGTCCTGAATGCGCTTCATGCCGCCAGCAGAACCAAGGGCTTTGCCAACCAGTTCTCCATCCTGGATGAAGCCCTCAAACGAGTAAGCAATTTGAACTCCAAATCGCTGACCATCCTGAAAGTAGCCCTCAATCTCATGTGCTAGGTGGCTGACGTTGACCATGATCTCATCAAAGCCATGGTGACGTAGGAGTTCTAACAAGAATTCCATCACAGGCTTTTGCAAGATGGGAATCATGGGTTTGGGAATGGTGTAGGTAATGGGACGCACACGAGTACCTTTACCAGCCGCCAAAATCATTGCTTTCATAGTGAGTCCACTTGTCTGGTGATAATTCTACGCGAGTCGAGTCAATTCATTCACTCTTTTCAGTGTTTCATAAACCCCTGCCGTTACCAGGATGATGCCAGCAACTTTGCAGAATCTATACTGAGGAGTTCATCGTGATTGACTCAAAATCCGCTCAAGATTAAAAATTTCGTAGAGCGTTTGATTGATTTGTTCGGAACCACAGAGCAACGGTTAGCCTCCGGCTCTCTCTGCCCTAGAGGCGTTGCCAGAGCTGCGCTGTGTAGTGCAACTCCGGGCAGTTATCTGTGTAATCTCAAAGGAAATCGCAGGGAAACACTTGCAACAATACCTACTCAAGAATAAGTCAAATTCCCGGATCCCTCAGGTTTTTGCGGGATATTTCCTGAATGTGAAGTAGCAATGCTGACCTAATCGACCAACACCATTGCGGCTAGGGTGGGATCAATTGCCATAGAATCATCGAGACTGCGCACTTTTAAGTCTCTGTAAAACTCTTCTTGGGCGAGTTCTACTTTAGACTGGGCAGAGAGAAACAACAACGCCCAAAACACCCCCACCCGATCGCTCTGTTCGCCGTGGTGAGCATCGGGTTGACGAGTGGCAGATGCCTCCGCCGATTGCACCCAGTGATCCAGCAAGCGCTCAAACGCCATCCAATCGCCATCCTCACTCAGCTCGTGCCAATAGAGTTTGAGAAACTGTTCTAAGGCGGCGGCTACTTCCGAGAGATTTTCATGGTGTGCCAGTTGGGCGATCGTGCGGACGGCATGGCTGCGGGATTGGGGACGGGGACGACGGGCACGAATCCGAGGTTTTTGCTCGGCTACTGCCGTTGCCATCAGTTCCAATTGGGCGATCAGTTCTTGCAATGTCACCCGGCGGTTTGGGGGAGGCTGGGCAACGGCGCGGCGGCGCAGTCGCCGTTCCAGATGCAGTGGTAAGGGATTTGTCTGATTCTCTGCCTCTAGAAATTCTTCCTCGATCGGTTCTTCTTCCCCCGACTCCGATCGCGCCAAGCTGTCTGCCTTGAGCAACACCAACATCGACGCGTATAAAAACGCCTGCCCCGATTGGGAGAGATCTGATTCGTAGGGGGCGCGACCGACTTCCACCAGTTGGGTCGGTTGCAACTGACTCAAAAAGCGATCGATCACATCTATTACCTTCACATCCCAGGGATCGATCTCGCCCCGCTCCGCCAGATCAATCAGCAGAGCGATCGCATTTTGTGCCAGTGAGGTCATAGGCGGCTACCGTAAAGATGAATGCCAATGTAACCCGTTATAACCCATTGTAATTGCGTGCTCCTACTTCACCCGGACGAAATAGATCGCCGCCAGGATAATTAATCCCAGTAGGCTAGCCGGAACCCAAAGGCTCAAGGGGTTGTAAGGATCAAACATAAAGACGAAGACGGCAAGATCAAGCTTGCAACTGATTGCTAATCGCTAATGCTAATCACTAACGCTAATCACTATACTCAATAGACTTCCCGAACTTCGACATCATCTGCCATTGGCGACGCGGGCAGTAAGCGCTGTTGTTCTTCCAATTCCACTTTGTAGCGTTGAACATCTTGCTCTAGCTCCTCAATGCGGGTGTCGCGGGTGCGGAGTTCTCGACCGACCTCCAGGCTGCGTTGCACCTGAGTCCAAACGCTAAACACCCACGCCAATACTGCTCCTAAACCCGCTGCCACAATTAGCTCTACGGACAGGGCGCTTGTAGTTGGATGCCTTCAATAATCCGAATGGTGGCGAGGTCAGTGTTTTCGATGCCAAAGAGTACGAGTGCTAAGCAGACGACGAAGATGACGGTGAAGTTGATCTGGCGCATCGACTAAATCTCCATCTAGCAAGATGGCAACAGTATATCCGGTCGGGGTGCGATCGCACGTACTCTTGTAATCTATTGTTCTAGAGTCTGTTCTAGAGTCCTGCAACGATCGGGTTAGTCTTCAAATGGGGGAGCAGGGGCAAATAACCAGGATTGTAGAAAAATCCCGATCGCCACCAATAGAATAATCACTAATGTCCCAATTCCCAAGGGGCTGGGAACCCAGAAAACAGCATTGAGATGGTTTACCTTACCGGGCTGGAGTTGCCAAGTCAGGGGGTTTTCGGGGGGTTCAGCACCAGTTTCCTCCAAGCGACGGGCACCCCAAGGCGTGAACAGGCGAAATTGAGCGTTGAGCAAGGAATTAGCATTCCCAAGGGGGCTGTCGTCGCGGGAGAGGACACGGAGCGATCGCAGATCGATCTCGTAATCAATCTGATTGCGCAGCAGCAACAGGAAGTTGGTCTCATGTAGCCGCAGGTGGGAGGTGATTTCGGGTAGCTCGATCGCCTGTTCAGCCGATGGCGTGGGTGCACTGGGCTGGAAAAATTGATTAAATTTTTCCTCTAATTCCGCGCCATTGTTGAACGGAATAATCACTGAAATATCATGCCCGAAACCCGCCGAAACCGTCCTCCTAAGGCTTTGGCGCGTTGCTCCATCTGATTTAGCCAGGTCTCGGTCGCGACAGCACCAAACCGCGTCAAAGAATCATCCAGATAAATCTGTTGGATAATTTCTCCGTGGTTTTGTCCCTGGTAATCAATTCCAATATCGTATTGGATGCAGCCTGTGAGACAGAGGCTCACCCAGAGCAAGGCAAGCCATTGCCCCCCAAGCGCGATCGCCCTCCGACCGACATCACCCAATTGAGGTGTCCTGAACCGTTGATTACTCTCGCCCATGACTTGAGGTATCTTGATCTTCCTCGCCATCTCAAAGACTAGCATCTCAAAGACTAGCCCGCCTGCCTAACCCATGATGCCAGCCCAGATAAACCAACCGACAAGCAACCCAATGCCCCCCAGCCCCACCCAGACAAAGCCATTATCTTTAGTGTTGACTTGGCTAAGATCAATGGGTTCCGGCTCTGCCGGGCGGGAACGGGGCGATCGCGGGTTGGCAGTTGCCTCATAGGCTCCTTTGATCTGCCGATTGGATTCCTCCAGGTTGCCCAAATCGGGAATTTTACTCAGCCACTCTGGGCTGGTCTTGAGCTGCGGGGCTTTGAGGATGTAAAGCAGGCGGCTGGCTTGCCTGCGGGTTTCGTCGTGGGGGTGGCGGCTCAATTGCTCACATAGGGCGATCCCCTCGGTGCGGTAATCAGCCGCCTCGTATGCCATTGCCAACCACAGTTGCACATCTCCCCCCAAGGAAGAGCGGGGTTCAACCATCCCAACCGCATATTCCAAACATTGGACTGCTTTGCGGTAATGTCCTCGCTCAAAGGCGGCTCGCCCTGCTTTGTATTGAGCTGTTGCTTCTTGATTAGGATTGTCCGTACTCACGATGCCCTATCCACTCGACTGCGTATCCCTAGTTTTCTTGATTTTACCGAAGCCCACAGAGGAGTACCTGATTGACCAGCAAATCTTTGGTTCTGCGTTGTCCAATGAGCAACGGCAAGCCATCCAAAATTTTGCAAATTCCCCTGAGAGAAACCTAATGGATGTATAAAAAGCATCCAGTCACTCTAGATTTATTAGGGAGATACTCTCATGAACTATTCAAAGCCCAGGTTTACGGCAATCGCACTGGGAGCATCAGTAACAATGGGTACGCTGCTTTGTCCACTGATTACGGTGGCAACGGCTGATCTAGCTCCGCTACAACCGCGCACAGTCCATTGGGGCAATTCGGGCTCGTCCCCCGATCGCGATCATCGCCCCCGCTATCGAACAACCCCCCCAGTGGTTGAGAACCGGGGCAGCATCTACGATCGAAACTCTTCTACAGACAACTATGGAACATCGCCGATCACTCCCAATCCCACGCCAGATTATCATCCAATCGATCGGGCTGCCGTAGTAATCACCACTACGAAACTCGGTATGGAACGTGTACTCACTAGGTGACGTCTAGTGGGGTAAGCACTTTTTTGTGATGATGCCTGTTCGGTGTCATCACAAAAAGTTGATTGGTACCAGCAAAGCTCAAATGAAGTCTTTGTTAATAGCTCTAGCCTGCCATTAAACCAGTTAAAGTTAAACCAGTTAAATTGGTGAAATCACCCTTGTTCTAGTTAC
>JAAUSV010000164.1 GCA_012032525.1 Leptolyngbyaceae cyanobacterium SL_7_1 | reverse complement strand
TAATTGACGAAATCCCAATTTTGGCGGTGGCAGCCGCACTGGCAACGGGAACGACTCGGATTCGGGACGCGGCAGAGTTGCGCGTTAAGGAGAGCGATCGCCTCGCCGTGATCGCCTCCCAACTCACCCGCATGGGAGCAAAAATTACGGAATACCCAGACGGTTTAGAAATTGTGGGAGGAGCCGCCCTCGTCGGCTCAGCAGTCGATAGCTTCACTGATCACCGGATTGCGATGGCACTGGCGATCGCCGCCCTCGTTGCCAAAGGCACGACTACAATTCACCGGGCGGAGGCGGCGGCTGTTTCCTATCCCGATTTTGTGCCAACGTTGCAGGCGATCGTCCAATAGAACATGTTTACCCCTACAAATTGTTAGGGCGACGATCCACTTCTATCTCTGAGGAGATGATGCACAACTCACTCCCCTAGTACAACTAGATCGATTGTTGCAGGGATATCACCATGATCTCATCTTCTCCGCCCGCTGGCGATGCCTCGGTTGCCCCATTCGATCACGCGACAGCAGTGATTACCCAATATTTCACTACGCTCAACGCTGGAGAGTTTGCAGCAACGGCTTACCTGTTTGCAGAGGATGGCGTGCTTTATCCTCCCTTCGATCGAGAGGTGGTTGGGCGCGAGGCGATCGCCACCTACCTGACCACAGAAGCACAAGCCATGCGTTTGGTGCCGATACAAACCGCGATCGAGCCATTGGCAGAGAATAGATTGCAGGGTGCTGTCACCGGAACCGTTCAAACCACGCTATTTTCTGTGAATGTGGCTTGGGACTTTTGCTTGAGTGCCGATCTAAAAATTGATTCGGTCAAAATCAAATTGCTAGCGGCGCTACCAGAATTGCTCAGCTTAAAACAGCGGCAGAACGAGATTTAGACCCTACAGTCTCACGATGCGACCAGCTCAATCATTGGCAGGCTGCTACTCTGCTTGTAACTTCATTAAGACCTCTCGGACTGCGGGCGGCAGTTGTCGGAGGATTTTGCCCTTTTCTCGATCGACTGCCACCAGAGTTACCTGAGCCGTGACATACAGTTCGATACCGTCGAGGGACTGAATTTGATAGTCCCAATTAATCCGAATCCCATCCATTTTCGCCATGCGAGTCCTAACCACGGCATCCATTCCCATTTGCACAGGGCGATGGTAGCGCACAGATAGATCGACAACGGGTAGATCGCAACCCATCGCCACAAGGTCGGCAAAACCAATGCCGATCGACTGCAAACACTTCACCCGCGCTTCTTCCATCCAACTAATATAGGTGCCATGCCAAACAATACCAGCGTAGTCTGTCTGGTGAGGATAGGCATGAACAGGATGATCAAACCAATCGCCCGTCGCCCCCAATGATGTTTTTGCAATGGCACTGGTAGGCTCTAGCTGCGGATTCATTATTATCACTCCTCTCTAATGCTGTCCATTGACTAACCACTTGTTTGAATTATCCCCATTGTTTGCCATCGATCGCCATCGCAAGCGATGTTAACCGTTCAAAACAATAGCCAACGAAACGTAAACCTACCTTACAGTTTCGTTATCTCGACAAAGCCCAACGGTATGATAACGAATGCAATAAATCATTGAGTTTACCCATTCATTTCGTTCGGTGAACGATTCGATCGCCGACCTTTTAGAAAAAGTCGGAGGTCTAATTTATTAACCGCATTTCCATCCTCCACAAACCCCTATTAAGCCAATCAAGATGATAGAAAAAATCTTATTAACGACGTCTGGCACCGGGCAATCTACAGAGATGCTCAAAGCATTAATGGAAATTCCTGCCATGCAACAAGCCTCCGTAACCGTATTACGGGTCGTCCCTCCCCAAGTCACAGCCGATGCAATGACCGACAAATGGGAGGAGGGGGGCAAGATGTTGGCAACCACCATTCAAAGCCTCAACCTCAACCCCTCCAACATCAATGCCATGCTGAGAGAGGGCGACCCAAAAGATGTGGTGTGTCGGGTTGCCGACGAAGTAGATACTGATTTGATCATCATGGGATCGCGGGGACTGAAGCGAATTCAGTCGATCTTAGAAAATTCGGTCAGTCAATATGTGTTTCAGTTAGCCTCTCGTCCGATGCTGCTGGTGCGAGACGATATCTACGTTAAAAAGATCAATCGCATCATGGTGGCGATCGACAAGTCTGAGGCTGCCCAATCCGCCCTCAAACTTGCCCTCTCCTTTCTGCGAGACATCAAGGGCAGTCAACTGGTTTTGGTCCACACCAACCCGGAAATGAAACTCAAACCAGGAGAAATTGCCGCCAACCCCAACGAAGACCCTGTGCTAATTCCAGCGATCGCCCAAGCCAAGCAACTCGGCATCAACTACAAATGCGTGGCTCCTGAAGGCAAACCCGGCGAACGGATTTGTCAATTGGCGGATGAGCTGAATGTCGATCTGCTGGTGTTGGGATCGCCCGATCGCCGTCCCTCGATTGCCAAGGGCTTGCCCGATCTCGATCGCCTGCTGGGACAATCCCTCTCCGACTATGTGCGGGTATATGCCAACTGCCCAGTCCTGCTGGTGCGAACAACGGCTTAATTGCAAAAATAATTCTATGATGGTAGACAATCCCACTGATCGCCTCGCTTGCCGTTAGACGACCAGAATGGAATTGAATAAATTTTCTCAGAACTACTGATTGGAGTTGTGATCCAATGTTTTTCCACCCCTCCTACTTGATTTTGATTCCAGGCATGGTGCTGATGTTCTGGGCACAAAGCCAGATTCGGGGAACCTATCAGCGCTACTCACGTGTGTCATCGAGTATGGGCATGACTGGTGCTCAAGTCGCACAGACCATTCTCACAAAAATGGGAATTTCTGACATTCGCATCGAACCCGTAGCCGGAGAATTAACTGACCATTACGATCCGCGATCGAAAGCCGTGCGTCTTTCTGAAGGAATCTATGGCTCCACCTCGCTGGCGGCAGCGGCGGTGGCTGCCCATGAATGTGGCCACGTCCTCCAAGACAAACAAGGCTATAGCCCCATGAACTTGAGGGCTGCCCTTGTCCCAGCCGCAAATTTAGGGTCTCAGTTTGGTCCAATGTTGGTGATTGCCGGACTAGTGCTTACCCAATTGGGAACACTTTCGTCCATCTTCATTAACCTTGGCATTGCCCTATTTGCGGCGGCACTAGCTTTCCACGTTGTCACGTTGCCTGTTGAGTTTGATGCCTCTAGACGAGCTTTGCGATTGATCGATGAATTGGGCATTTTGCAAGGGGAGGAAAACAAAGCCGCCAAGCAAATTCTGGGGGCTGCTGCCTGGACGTATGTGGCAACTGCCTTTTATTCGGCATTGCAACTGGTTCAACTGCTGATGATGTCCCGGCGTAACTAGATCCGGCGGAAACGCTTGCGACAAGATGACTTAAAAAGGCAAGGGGTCGAGACTCCTTGCCTTTTGAAATTTTGTGAAACTTTCGGGCGATCGCCCACAAACGCCACACTACCCGATCACAAACACCCCGGCTCACCACCCGCCAATTGCGTACTCGCTCCAAGTAGGGTTTGGATGACAAGGCAGCGCTTTGCTCCAGTGGTTGGCGCGGTGACTGTGATCGTGATGGGCAAATAGGCATTCATTTCATCCTCTAGTGCCCCATCCGATCGAAACCCCAAGTAGGGTCTGCCATCATCCTCTGGCAGGGCAGACGTTTCGAGTGTCACCATACCCGGTTGGTAGCTGCCATAGCCCAATTCCTCCGCTGTGACGTTATCAGGGTCTTCAAAACCCCGCAAGAGCACCACTTCTGGAACCTGAGCATTGGGATCGCCTTCCACAAACGCCACTGAGTAAGGACTGCGATGGCGAAGGGCTTCTGACTGAGCTAATCGAATCAGTTGGGAAATTTGGTCACGGCTATTGTTGACCCGGCGACTGTTGAGAAATGTTAGCCAACTGGGGGCGGCAATCCCAAACAACACAAATATCATCGCCACTACCACCAGAACCTCAATCAGCGTAAACCCACTCGGTTGAGCAGGGATTCGATGCCGCCGCTTCCACATCTTCGTCATGACAAGACTCCAGGCTTTCTAGACCGATACAGGTAACTACTTGACCACTGATGACCCTCTGCAATGGCTGGATTCTACACCATCCCTTCCTGTTAAACCACCCGTTCTCAAACGATTGACAGTCGCCTACTGGGGCAATTTATCCAAAATTCCTCGGCTCATAACTTGGGTTCTCAGGGTTGGCAAGAAACTAGCATTATTAAACACGCCTCCCCGCCCAACCGCATTGCCTCGAAGAAACAGAACCACATCCTGATTGGCGGTTACCGTTTGCCCAGTCACCGGATTGACGGTGGCTGCCCCACCACTGACGCAGGCATAGAAACTCCGAGGAAGAGCGCTAAATCCGGCATAGATCGAGTCGGGGGGTGTAATCGTGTACTGCCCCGTCCCAGTGGGATCACATAGTTGTGCTCCCGTTGCAGTGGGAATCGGGGGACGCTGCTCAGATGCCCCCTGACCATCATCGACAAAATCCACCAGGACTTGGGCGTTGGGTCCGGGAGGGGGCGTGGGAGCTTGTAGGTTAACCGTTACCCCCGGATTGGCAGTCGTGGTGCCAAAGGGCCACGACACAAAGCCCTGAATCAACGTGGCACTGCCAGACGCCGCAGGATTGCTATACCCAGGCGTGCGGCTGCCATCTTGCTGAAACTCTGTGAGGGCATAGCGGGTAATCCGGGCACGTCCACGCCAGACGTCGTTGTTGCCATCTGATTTCTTTAGGGAATAGACAATTAGCGCATAGGAGTTGGCGTTGACACAAGGGATTGGCGCTCCTCCCAACTCTGGTGGGTCTGCTGCTGGGTCGTAACCAGCCCCACACTCACCGCCAGCCTCTGTAAAGGTACTAGGAATGGGCTGCTGTTTCCAGAAAGCCAGCACCGGGACGCTGCCATTGGTGCGTAGAGCGGTGGGAATGTAATTGAGAATTCCTGGGCAAACGCCAGCAGCACCCACCATACACTGGGCATCGTAGACGTACACTGCCTCTTGGAGATCGTTGGCAATGAAATTAAGCGCCAGTTGCATATCGCGCTGGGTTTCGGTACGGGCTGATTCGCGCTGGTCGGTTCCCAACAACTCAACGGCAATGTAGGTTAATCCAGCGACAATTCCTCCCGCAATGATGGTGACAACCAACAACTCCAGCAGGGTAAATCCGGCGTTGGACGATCGCCGTTTCCGCCGAGAAAACCAAACCTGCTTTAACTTGAACAGAATCGATCGCTTCGCCATTGCCCTACCTACTGATGCTTTGTGGTGAGTACAGGATTATTGTTCCTAACCAGTCAATCAAACCCACTGCCCCGATCGAACTCTTAGCCAAACCCCTCATCGCTAAAAACAGTTTCCTGTGCCAGTGTGAAAGTTACACAGGGTTGTGCTGCGATCGCTCCAATACAGATCCGAAAAAACGACTGCTAGTGGACGGGACGCTTGACTGCCCTGCCCAGAGGTCAACTGCAACGACGCTTGCTCGACTTGCAGATTACCAAGGTTGTCCTCGGCAATAAACGAGTAGACCCGAACGCCCATACGAAACTGGGTGGGGCGAGGATCGGGTTGGGTTACTTCTGTGGCAGAAACAACGCCATTACTGCGAAACACCTGCACCAAAAAATCCATTGTGCAATCCCCATCCACATCCACTCGGCGTGCCTCCGCCACTGGAGTTGGTGTTGTATGGGGGGCAACCCCTGGACAATTGGGATTAACCGAATCCAATTTGCTGGCGTCAATGGAACTAGGACCGGGAGTTCCAGACTGCAACGTCGCATCTGCCCCCGCCGGAGCGGGCAAGATTGAATTTCGGTGATCTCCCCGCGCCACTCGGACTTTGACCTGATCGATTTCTGCTTGAGCCAGTTGAAATGCCTGCTCTGCGCGGCGATTTTGTACCCGCGTCCCTGCGGCGATGTAGAGGGGCGGAGTAATCATGGCAACCGTTAGACCAATGACAATGATTGCCACCAAACATTCCAATAGTCCTAGTCCTGCTTCGGCAGCGATCGATGACTGGGTTTGCGATCGCATCAAGCGCGATCGCTGGGAGTGGAGCAGTTCTCGGAGGAGTAGGTGTGTCATAGGAGGCTTCCTTGGAGGAGCAGAGGATTTAAGCGGCGGAGACTCGCACAGTCGCCAGTCTCCGGATCAAAGTCACATGTCAGAGTTAGTTCTCGCGGCAGTCAGCCTCGGTATTGCCTGGGATTTTCCTGCACAAATTCCGAATGTACGGGTCGTTGGCGGGCGGCTCACTGTAGAACTCACTGCGAGTAGATTCGGGCGGCGAGAACCGCACGGCGATCGGGCTGGCAGGGGCATACTGAATCCCCACGTCGTATCCCCAACGACGGTTGGGTGGGTCGTAATAGTTGATCCGCTCCGCATTGACGGGGTTGGCACCGACCTCCCACGCATCCTGGTCGTAGGGACCCGTTCCCTGGTTACTAAAGTTGAGTTGCAGGAAAGCCCCACTGATAAATAGGTCACTCCCACGCCAATCCTCCAAGAATCGCGGGAAGTTGTGCAATCCACCGTAGGATTGCAAGGAACGAGACGGAACTAATCCACTGATAATGATGGCGTTGACGCGAGTTCCACTCACACCAGTCATCCAGGGCTTTGGATCTGACATAGCATAGTAGGTCTCTCTCCCTGACTCGTAGGAAACGGCGCTACTAATCCCAGGAGTACCCGTTCCGTTTAGCCGCATTGGGTTACCGTTGCGGTCAAAATAGATTGGAGAGGTGCTATCCTCGCTCGGACCACCATTGGCAGCGGTCCGTAAGCCTACGTTATCCGCCTGACTGCGCAACCAGCGAATACCATACCCCGTTTCACGTGGATTTCTATTGGGTCGGTTTTGGTTAAGGTAGGAGGTGCGAGCAGGGTTGTTCACACAGCCATAGCGATCGAGCGTGCTGTAGGGTACTGTTGCTCCCGCCGCCTGAGCAGCGGTAACGATGCCATCTTCGACGCTGCCATCGCAGAAATTGTCTGAAAGAATCGACACGGCATCCGCTAGCAACTCCGATGGCAACCATTGGTCGTTCCCACGGGCAAAGTTGGGATTGAGCGTGGCACGGGTGTAAAAATTGTTGAAATTGGCTTGAAGCAGCTCGGTAAACTCTTCCTGGGGTGTGCCACCCGCATCTTGGTGCAGGTTAAAGTTGCCTTGCACATAGAGGGCGTTGTCAGTAATGAAGGACATGCCTTTGCGATCGGCTTCAGGCACCTGGGGAAGCCGTTGCACCGTTATCCCATTCCTCAGACGGAAGCCGTGTACCCGGCGATCGGGGTCGGGATAGTAATCCACTGGCTTGGGTGCGATTTTGTTGAGGTCATTCAACGGTGGGTCAGTGGAGGTGTAGGCATCGCCATTGGTCTGCATAGAACAGCTAGCAGAGGTAATTTCGGCGTCGGTGTCACAACTGGAGTACGTCACCCCCACTCCGGTTGGGCGCACGATCTCGCGCTCCGACACCGCATCTTCTCGGAAGGCATAGAGAATGCCACTGCGAGGCAGCCAATAATCATTCCCGTAGGTGCGGCGACGGATGAAGTCTACGTTGACATCCATCATGCGAGTCACCATCATCTCGCGACCATTGAAGGGTGCCGTGTCCTTGAATGCCACCCGGTAGAGTGGGGCAGGAACAGGAGTAAAGGCACTGGTAACTGGGGTGGCGGCAAAGTTCGTCAAGCGATTGTCAAACGGACAGACTCCAAGGGTGTCGTAGCAGACTTTGATGAACGTATCGCGGTTGTTACTGGGAGTTGAGCCATTGCCTGCCGCTTCAACCGGGAGTGTCCAATTGCCGATCGCCTTTGGCAAGAGGGTGACATCTTCGGGACGCACAACCGTGTAGTCAACGCTGTTGACGGGGAGGATGTAAGACAACAGATAGTTGCTGCTATCCTCTTGGTCGCGGCTAAAGCCGATTTCCTCTGGATGGGCTTCAAATCCAGCGTAGGCAATGGCTTGAGGACGATAGGTATCGATCGTATGGGTGCCGATGGCGGTTGGGTCTTGCAGGGCTGCAAAGGGAGCAACCACATCTTTGGCAGGGAAGAGGGAATAGAGAATCGGATAGCGCGGACGATAGGAACACAGTAGACGCAGTGGCTCCTCATTATTAGCAGGGTTGACTCCCGCTGACAGTGGCACTCTTGCTCCCGCCTCATTAATGGTGAATGGCGTTGGACTGATGCCACCTCCTGTCTGATTCATCCACATGGCGCATTGACCAAGGGGTGCGCGACCATATTTATCGACATCTTCCTCTTGGAATCCCCAGGTGCGATCGCGGGCAATTTGCTCCTTGCTGATAATCAACCGCGCTAGCGTAATGTATTGGTTGAGGATATCTCGTTCGGGCGCAGCATTGGGGAACATATCCCGCCAACGCTCTAGCTGGCGGACATAAAATTCTGGCTGCGGATCCGTTGTATCTGGCTGGGAAGGGATAGCAAAGGGAGTTGGTATCGCGCCCGCTGGAGACAGGGGCGGTTGCAACTGCCCAGACTTGATTTGTCGTAACGCCCCGCGAAGTCCTCTCAGGTCAGTAGGCTGGGCAGCATACCCTAGCAAATCAGGGTTCACTGCATTGACGTCAAATTTTCCAGGTAATCGACGTTGTATGCCAACATCCCCACAGTACAAGCCGCACTGTGCAACGTTGTTTTATCAGCAGGGCTGAGTCCGGCATAGCCTACCGTATTCATCAACCCCATCACCCGGCGCAGCATGGAAAAGTCTCCCCACATTGCCATACTGGGGAAGGGGTGAACGTTGTTGTCCTGAACAGGTTCAAAGGAAGGCGCACCGCCATTGGGGTCTCCGGCAAAGGTGGCGAGGTTGTTTAGCGCTGCCAGCCAATTGGCATTACCAAAAATCGGGGCTGTTGGCGCTTCAAATTCCCAGCCATTGGTGCCCTTGCCCCGCAGGAAATCGCTGATTACCGGAATGGTTTGTCCATACACCCGTCCGTCTGTGCGAGGAGCAAACGCAGGCACACCCGCCGCATCCGTCACACCGTAGACCAAATTTTCAAAGGTTGAGCTGTTGGCTAGAGTCGCGCCAGTGCCGGGATGCACCGTGGACGAAAAACAAGCGATCGGCTCTTCCAGTTCGTCCCCCGTTCCTGGTCGTGCCGAATGGTAGACCACGGCTCCCTGCACCGCTGCCAGGTTATCCCAGAGCGATCGACGCTGACGAGCTTCATTGCATCGACCCGTGCTGTTGCCAGGGCATTGATTCCACGGACGTAGCGGTTCTGCATCAGCCACGAATGTATTGGTCACAGAGTTTCGAGTTGGACCGCCCCATCCTATCGGATCGCCCAACTCTAGCCGCTGCCCCACGACAATGCGCATGCCCTCACACGCCGCTCGCCGCTCCCAATAGCCATCTAGCCCGACCTGCTCACACGTGCCCCCAGCGGGTGCTGTGTCGAGGACTAGATCCGTCACGCTGCCGATTTCCGCCCCGATCGTCAAACCCGCCGGGATAGTTAACGCATCATTGTAGCGAGGCTTGGGACCATAGCGGTTGTCTGCTCGGAAGAAGTCATCCACGTAGGGAGTTGTATCCGATGTCTCCTGCCGCATGCGCTCCTTGCCTTCCAGGGATGCGTCGTCGTCCCAGAATTCATCCCGGTTTTCCGCAGGGTTGGCAATAGTACGCCCTACAGAAAAATCAGAGGTTTGAAGAATCACTGGATCGAGGGCGTAAGCTGCCGGTCCTGCTCCATTGACAACAGAATCGGTGTCAGTCTTAAAGTTTGTAGAAGCGCTGTTTTGATCAGCCCTACCCGGGGCCCAGATATGAAAGCGAACTTGCTTTGGGGGATTATTATCTTTGATCTGACCATTGATATATTGTCCTTGAAACGCCGGGCGAACCGTACCGTCCGCCAAGGTCTCTTCTCCAAACTCTCGTACCGTAATCTCAGAATTTCGTTTGGTAAAGAAGCAAGATTTGGTAGAGCTAACCAAGAACCCTGTGAGCTGATTGTCAGCACTATTGCTCACAATCAAATTTCCTTCAGTGTGCATGGCTCCGTTCCAATTGAAGTCGGCACCAGGGA
>JAAUSV010000163.1 GCA_012032525.1 Leptolyngbyaceae cyanobacterium SL_7_1 | reverse complement strand
TACCCAGCGCAGGCAGTACACACTCCAACCAACCCCGGTGTCCGATGACTCCCCCGAACCAATTCACCAAACTCACCAACGAGCTAGAATTTACCCGACAAAAGGACAAACGCCAGCAGATTCTGCTCGAAACCCTCAAGGGGCAATTGGAAACCAGCCAGGAACGCGTTGCCCAACTAGAGCGGGAATGCACCCTCACCCAACAGCGCTACAACGAGCAATTGCAACTGCTAAACCAACGCGAGAACGATTGCCGCGACCTGCGATCGCGCCTGCAACGGCAGCAACGCTACACCCTACAATTCAAGGCTGCCCTAGAGAAATGCCTGGAAGTGCCCCCGCCCAACTACGACTCGGCAGCAGAAGCGATCGATCGGGCAATGGTACAAATTCCCACCTGGTATCAAGCCGACCAACTCAGCCCGATGTTGCTTCCCAAAGGGCAAACGATTCAACCCTGGTCATCCCAATCCCAATCGCGGTTTTTAGATAAACTCCACCTGAGTTCCCTCACCGACGAGCCTAACCTCCAACCCCTGCCCGACAGTTTAGTCGAGCCAGTGGCATCCGATCGCCAGACTCCAGATTCTGCCCCAACCCCGATCGCCCCCGTCATCGATCTGGCTAGCATCCGCTCCACTGAGCCACCCGAAGTTTCCCCAGAGGTGATCCAAGCGGGTTTAGAGGAATTGCAACTAGCGGTGAATGATCTGTGGAAGGACGCGATCGCCCCACCCATCAACCCAGCTACCAACCCGCCCTCAGACGATGGCGAGGCAGCCCTGTGGCAAGACTTAGCTCGATTAATTGATGTGTCAGCAGATGATGTGGTACGGGCAAGTCTAGCCGGAGATTTTAGCCTGTTTGAATCGATCGATCTGCAAAACGCAGTCTTACCGACAGAAGATGCTTCAGACGATATACCAGGGCGAACGCAAGTTGCTAGCAATGTCACCGAAGCAGCGGAAACGCGATCGCCCAGCATTCCCTTTGAAAACCCCAACTCCCCTTCGCCTCTGGTGCATCCCTTGCGGCAACTGAAGAAAATCACCTCGTTTGCGGCAATTGACTTGCCCAATTTTGCGCGTTAGTAGGGCTGTTGGCTATTAGCTGGAGGCGCTGGTGTAGAACCGTAGAGCAAAGCGCCAGAAGGCACGTGCAGCAATCAGGAGGGCAGTCGCTAGCCCGATCGCTGCAATCATCCAGCCCACCTCAGAGCGACTGAGCAGCACCTCCGCCGGGATGGTGGTGAGGAATGCCACGGGGACAATGAAGGTAAAGAAGAAACGGTAAGCCGTGGGATACGCCACCATTGGAAACCGCCCCGCCTCCAACAGTCCCCGCAGCACTTCGGTGACATTGTAGATTTTGACGAACCAAATACTGGTGGCTCCTAGCATGAACCAGAGGCTGTAGAGGATGAGAAATCCCAGGGCGATCGGCAAAGTCGCTTGTAGGTAGACGATTGGGTTCAACCTCAATCTGCTACCCGCATAGCCAATCAAAATCAACCCAAAGGCGATATCGGGAACGCCCCACGGTGACACCGTCCGCATCGATAGCCAAAACTGGGAACTGATGGGCTTAAGCAGCACAAAATCTAGGGTTCCCTCCTGCACATGGCGGACGATTTGATTGAGGTTGGGGGAAAGGAAGGTGGCGGAAAACCCGGTTAGCAGCGTGAACACTCCCAGCACAATCAAGGCTTCCTCCCAATTCCAGCCCTCAAAGGTGTAGCCCGTTTGGTAGAACAGAAACAAGCCAAACAAGCTACCCATGAGGCTTCCCACACTGCTGAGCGTGGCGAGGAGGAAATTCATCCGATATTCCAACTCGGCGGCGATCGCCGTTGCCCAAAACAGCCGCAGGATTTGTAGGTATTTGCCTAGAGTGGTTCTCATGCTGATTTTAGGTGTGGAGAGCCAGGGGTGCAATTTTTTACATTTTGCACTAAAACACTAGTGGTTGAAACGGGAGCACTCGGTAATGCGTTAAAGCAGTAGGATCAGCGGCAAAGGATCAGTGGCAAGGCTTAATTTGTGTTTGTGCGATTGGTGCGATTGCCAAGTTTGGTTCTGCTGTTGGAGGCATTGTTGTTGCTTCCTTTTGTAATAACACTACAAGCTAGGGTCACAAACCTGATCACCAGGGCAGTGCGATCGCTCCACCCAACTTCCGCATTTCCGTGCCTCACTCAAGACCATTAGGTCCAGTTCACTCATAGAAATAGAGTCTATAGGTCGATCGCTTCCGACACCCTAGCTTCAATGATCGCCCGACTCAGATCGACCTCAGCTAACTCGGCTTCCTCCAAATTAGTCTGTTCAAAGCGAGTTCGTACCAACCGAGCCGCCGTCAACGTCACTCCCTTCAAGTCCGCTGCTTTAAAGGTAGCTTGACTGAGATCGCTGCCTGACAAGTTGGCTTGCCGCAACAGTGTCCAATGGAACTGAGCGCCTTTTAAGCGGCTCCAGCGCAGATTTGCCGCTGTCAAGTTTGCTTCATTGAAGATTGCCGCATCGCCATCAATACCGCTGAGGTGGGCGAGGGTGAGATTGGCTTGGTAGAAATTGGTTTTGTAGAGGTGTGCTCCCGTGAGTTCAGCCTGATGGAGATTGGCATTGCTGAGATCGGCTTCTTTAAAGTTAGTCTCTCGTAAATCGGAGCCAATCAAATTGGCATGGCGCAAATCTGCCCCCCGTAGATCGGCAGTTGATAAATTTGCCACCACTACTTCGGCGTATTGCAAATTGGCATCGACCAGCGTTGCCCCAGACAAACTGGCTTTGCTGAAAATAGCTCGGCTCAAATTCGCTGCATCGAGGATGGCGTTGTCCAAATTTGCCGCTCTCAAGTTTGCCTCCGCCAAATCGATTCCTGATAGGCGCATTCCCTGTAGATTTGCACCACTCAGATCAGGAGCGATCGCCGGGTTCTTCAATCTCCATGCAGCCCATTGCAACGCATCCCGCTGAAGTCGTGCAAGATGCTCTGGATTTGCCATTGAAGTGTTCTACTCCTTGCGTTGATCTAGAAAATTGCGACCAATCACACTCTCCATTGCACCAAGGACTGCATCCGCTGCTGCCAGAATGTCCCTCTCTTCACCCCCTAAATATAATCGCCCAAACGTACCCACTGCCGACACTTGCAAAATGTTGATCAGTGCCGCCTTTTCCGCCTCATTGGCTGCCAAAGCAGCGTAGGCAGCGGGTTCTACCTCTAGCACATAGAGGGTTTGTCCCGCCAGGAGCATTTGCCCACGGCGATTGCGGTTGATCAGTTGGGTGTGGTGGGGATCGATGTTGCGGATGATTTGGCTGGAGAGCACGCGGGGTCTAAGACAGTCTTGTTGCCGCACCCCGATCGCCTCCAAAATTGCCCGACCCGCCGCTTGGGTCTCTCCCTGCCGGGTGGAATGCACTTCCAACAAGCCATACAGCCGTTCCACCACCACCACACCAGGACGCACCACTGCTGATTTCAACGCCACATCGGTGATGCGATTGATCTCAATCCCCGGAGAAATTTCCACCCAGAGGGAGGCATCGCCGGGAAGTGGCAAGAAGCCGATCGCCACGGTGCCCAAATAGGCAGCGTGTTGGGGTTGCAGTCGATCGAGATAAACGTAGCTACGCAGCTCTACACCCAAAATTCTAAATCCACACTAAAGATCCACTGCAAAGATACACACTATCAAAGATCCGGGGCAATTCTCCATTACCTGCATTGGGTAATCTGCAAAAACGAGGGAACGATCGCCCTAACCTGCTCAAACTCGGCAACGATCGGACTACGCAAACTCACCCACAAACTACACTGCTGCTCATCTGCCGTAATCACCACTGCATTTTGACGGATTAGTTGACAGGCGTAATGAAACAGTTGGGCGCGATCGGTGGCGGTGACAGTACACCAGCGGCAAAACAGCTCGTTGTGGTAGTACATGCCATCGTGAATACTAGTTTGAAACCAGAATTTGAAGGGAGATAGCGTTGCTTCGTTGATTACTGGAGGGATCACGGTGGATTGAGTAATGGATACAAGCATGATTACCCAAGTTATAACTGAATCTCTATAGAAAAACTAGGAGCGATCGATGCCCAGCAACAATTCAAAAAACCGGGGGTTTGGTAAAACCCCCGGTTTTCGTAACCGAGCAACGTTGCTTGAACAAGCTACTAGTTGCTGACTGCCTTTGCTGCGAGTTGGGTATTCATCCCCATCAGCTTTTCGTAGGTCGCCCGCATCTTCAAGCCCACCAGCACTTGGAACAAGCCGCTGCCATTGGTGGAACCGGGGTAGCTGCGGTGCTTCAACAACAACTCCGTCATTTCGCCGTGGTAGCGGGTGGAGGTGTTGCTCAGGTGGCTTTCGACGTAGATCAGTTCCTCTAGGCGCTCAAAGTTGCCGTCCACTTCCAACACGGAGACGTTGTTGCCGTAGTAGGAGTCGGGACCGTAGTAGAGGCGAATGCCGGGGTAGGAGCAAGTGAGTTTGCGACCGCAGGGAATCCAGTCGATGGTGGAGCCTTCATCAAACAGATAAACTGGCTCGAAGCCATCAATGCCTTCTTTTTGAATCAAACGCACTCGGAGAACCTTCTTCTCCTGATCATCTTTGATCAACTGGGTAGGCAGAATCTGGATGACCACATCGGCGTGTTGCTTTTGGGGATCGATGAATGCCTCAAAGTCGGGACGGCGAGCATTGATCGATGCCAGCACGTCTTCGTAGGTGTGTCCGCGCTCCGACATGTCGCGTTGGATCTTCCAGGCGATCTTGACTTCATCGTCGATATCGAGGTAGACACCAAAATCCACCAGTTCGCGCACCCGCTCATCAAACAGGGGGTGCAAGCCTTCGATCACCACGATCGGGGTGGGGGTGATTAGCTCTGGAGGATCGATCATCCCCGTTTCGTGGTTGTAGATGGGCTTTTGAATGCTTTGACCCTCTTTCAGCGCTTTGATCTGTTCATACATTAGATCAAAGTTGTTGGCTTTGGGGTTGAGGGCGGTGACACCTGCCACCTTGCGTTGCTTACGATCCAGACTGTGGTAGTCGTCTAAACAAATGACGGTCATTAGCTCTTCGCCAAACAAGTCTGCTAGGCGGCGTAAAAATGTTGACTTGCCGCAACCGGAATCTCCAGCGACGCCAATTAGAACCACTCGGTCTGGTGTCATGGTCATAATATCCCCTAAGAAAAAAATGTCTACCGAACCTAACTGCTACCCACTGGGTAATGGCTGGCGATTTGCACCACATACCTCCTAGAAGGCACTTGATTGGAGCAATGCCCGCCTTAAAAATTAAATGAGCGCTGGAAATACCAGGTAACTAACCACTCGTCGCTAGAACTAGCTGCCAGAATTAACCCAGTTAAACATTCCTACCGTTTCTGAGAGGATCAATCGCCCTATCCCGAAAGCTGAGTCAGTCTAAATAAGTATTTAATCCTATTGCTACACCCGATCCTAGCAGAATGCGATCGCACCTACAAGACGGAGTATGAATTTGAAGACTTCATCACTTAATACTAATCCTAAGGGGAGCCAAGCATTTAAAGAAGATAAAAATGAGTCAATATTGACATTTTGTAACGAGATCGATCGCTATGGTAGAAACAGGTGTGTCGCGATCGAATTTCTTCTTGGAGGTTTCTTGGTTTTGCTGCAAGGGTCTTGCGCCGCAATGTTACGCTAATCTACAAGGTCATGTCTAAAATCTTTAGAACAAAACTCTGAAGGTTGGCTGGCACGTGATAGAAATGGCACAGCTAATTGTGTCTTGTATCGGGTTTAGTGAGTGATTTTCAAGCATGTACAATCCAAGCGCAGCGATCGGCGAAGCCGCAAACACCCCCTCTGGTAGCCGCCTCTTCATCTACGAGGTCGAAGGACTACGCCAGAACCAAGAAACGGACAAAATGGACTATCCCATTCGTCGCAGTGGCAATGTGTTTATTACCGTGCCCTACTCGCGGATGAATCAGGAGATGAAGCGAATTACACGGATGGGTGGCAGGATTGTCAGCATTCGCCCTGTCAGTAGTAACGGTTTCGATAACGGCAAATCTAGTACTCTACCAACGGAATCACTACCAACACAGCCAGCAGAAGAGAACAAACCCATGACTCAAGCCAAGGAAAAAAAGGTTGACGTTCCGGTTAATATTTACCGCCCCAATGCCCCCTTTGTTGGCAAATGTCTCGCCAACGAGGAGTTGGTGCAAGAGGGTGGGATTGGCACATGCCACCACATTACCTTTGACCTATCTGAGGGTGATCTGCACTACGTCGAAGGGCAAAGCATCGGCATTATCCCTGAAGGCACCGATAAGAATGGTAAGCCTCACAAGCTGAGACTGTATTCGATCGCCTCGACCCGTCATGGCGATGCTGTAGACGACAAAACCGTCTCCCTCTGCGTCCGCCAGTTGGAATACAAGCATCCCGAAACAGGCGAAACCGTTTACGGCGTTTGCTCCTCCTACCTGTGCAACCTGGAGCCGGGTGCAGACATTAAAATCACAGGTCCGGTGGGCAAAGAAATGCTGTTGCCCCCCGACGAAGACGCCAACATCATCATGATGGCAACGGGAACCGGGATCGCACCATTCCGCGCCTACCTCTGGCGGATGTTCAAAGATAACGAGCGTCAGGCAAACCCCGACTACCAGTTCAAAGGCTTTTCCTGGTTGATCTTTGGCATTGCCACCACGCCCAACATTCTCTACAAAGCCGAGTTGGAAGAGATGCAAGCCAAGTATCCCGACAACTTCCGCTTGACCTACGCCATCAGCCGCGAGCAAAAGAATGCCGAGGGTGGCAAGATGTATATCCAAAACCGGGTGGCAGAACATGCCGACGAGATTTGGAACATGGTGCAGCAAGACAAAACCCACGTCTACATCTGCGGACTCAAGGGCATGGAAGATGGCATTGACGAAGCAATGACGGGGGCGGCGCAGAAAGCCGGGGTGAATTGGAAGGAATACCAGCGATCGATCAAGCACCGCTGGCACGTCGAGACTTACTAAATCTTGGGGCGATCGCCCAAACAAAAAGACCAGGATATTATCCTGGTCTTTTTGTTTGGGCGATCGCTTATTGCGTTACCGCGATTGCATAAATTGGTAGAAGTAATAGGTTGCCATTGGGATAATCGTGGCGGCGGCGAGTAGCCCAATCACCCACACCATGGCGTTGCTTTCCTTGGTTTCCTCAGCGGTGGCAAAGGTTCCCTCCGTTTGCACGATCTCCTCAACCACTGGAGGACCGGGATCAGGCTCACCCGACAGCACCGCAACTAAGCGACTGGTCGCGTCGGTAAAGGCTTGATTGTATTTATTGCCTGCTCGAATCGGAGCAAGCAGAGTTTCCTGCGCCACGCTTGTAGCCACATCCTCGCTCAGTTGGGATTGGCTGGTTGCACCACTGCGAATGGCGGCGGTGTTGGTGACATTATCTAGCACCAATAGGGTTTGCTCCGCTTGGTCTTCGGCAGTGGGGAACCACTGGGTGAACAGTTTATCGGCAAAGCTTTCGACGGTTTCCCCATAGTCCAAGCGATGGAGCGTCACCAACCGCACCTGATTGCCCGTTTTAGTTGCCAAGCTCTTGAGGGTTTGGCTGAGGTTGACTTCGGTCAGGCGGCTGAGGGTGTCGGCTTCGTCTACCACCCACAGGGAGTCGTTGACGGTGCTGGGGAGGTCGTAGACTCCCGTAGCAGCGGCGGGCAAAACCCCTACTTGAGCCGCCAGTAACAGCCCACTAAGGAAAATAAACAAACCTCGAAGGGCGATCGAGCGTGTAAAAGAGCGAGGGAACTGGGACATGGTATCTTCCGGCGGCGGTGCTTTAGCAAATACTACTTTCAACAAAATACTATAGGTCTGCCTGAGATGGGCGATCGCCCTACAGCGAATTTTTGTTTCCGCGCTGCAACCGGTGATAGGCTCACCGACTACCGTACCTATGCCAGTGGCTATCAACGACTAAATGTCTGGACTAAATGTCCGTTCGTCTACTACGAAAAATTACTGATTCTGCTTGAGCAGAGCTTTAAGGAACTTTATCTTATCTAGCTTTTATATGAAGCTTTCAAGGACTTATTGCCCGATTTCCAGACTGGACGACTTTGGTCTTGAAGACCAAAGTGATAATAAAAAACGATACAAAAACTGAACTAGTCTTACGGAAGTCCCTGGTGAATCGAGGCACCTCTAGCCGCCATACAACTTAAACAGCAAAACGGGACAAGCTTTTTGAGAGTTGTGTGGAGATGTCAACTCTCTGGATTTATTTTTAAGCAGAACTCCATGTCATATACAGTTTCCCTTGTCAAAGACATTCATCCCGGTAGTGGTAACTCTACGCCTACGTCATCCTACTCTACCAATACCCAATTGGTGGTCAACAATAGGCTGCTTTTCCGTGCTGAAGATGGTATCAACGGCATGGAACTGTGGGTGAGCGATGGGACGGCGGTGGGAACAACTCTGCTTAAGGACATCTATCCCGGCAGCATTTCCTCCTTTCCTGGGAACTTTACCCTATTCAATAACCAACTCTTCTTTCGCGCCGAAGATAGCACCTACGGAACAGAACTCTGGGTGAGTGATGGCACGATCGCCGGAACAACCCTACTAAAAGATATCTACCCCGGCATTGATGGCTCTTGGGTGGGTGAAATGGTGGTTTTCAACGATCGCCTATTTTTTGATGCGGATGATGGGGAAAACGGCAATGAATTGTGGGTGAGTGACGGTACGGCAGGGGGAACGACCCTGTTCAAGGATATCTACCCAGGCATAGATAGCGGTGGTCCAGTCAAATTTGCCATAGCCAACAACCAGTTGTTTTTCAATGCAGGCGATGACACAACCGGGCGAGAACTATGGGTCAGTGATGGCACAGTAGCGGGAACTACCCTGCTCAAAGATATCAATCCAGGCACAGCGAGTGCTTCTCCCTCTGGCTTTGTTGCCTTCAAGGATAGGCTTTTTTTTCTTGCCAATGACGGTACAACGGGAGAAGAGTTGTGGGTAAGCGATGGCACGGCGGCAGGCACCACCCTGCTCAAAGATATCAATCCGGGCAGTGCTGGCTCCTTTCCTGTCAACCTTGTGGTTGCCAACAATCGGATATTTTTTCAAGCTGACAACGGGGTAAATGGGGCGGAGTTGTGGGTGAGCGATGGCACGACAGCGGGAACTAGCCTGTTGCAGGACATTAACCCAGGCAGCGCTGGCTCCTATCCCGATAGCTTGGTTGGGGTGGAGGACAAGCTATTTTTTCATGCCAACAATGGCAATGCTGGAACGGAACTATGGACCAGTGATGGATCTGCTACGGGAACCACTCTGCTCAAGGACCTCTATGCAGGGAATGATAGCTCCACTCCGAGTCACTTTGTTGGATTTGACAACCGTCTGTTTTTTAATGCTCGTGAAGGTCTAAGTGGCTCTGAGTTGTGGGTGAGTGATGGCACAGCAGCAGGCACCACCCTCCTCACTGACATTTACCCAGGCAGCGATGACTCTAATCCGCGGGGGTTTGTAGAATTTGACAACAAACTATTCTTTCAAGCCAGTAATGGTGCCCAGGGAAGAGAACTGTGGGTATTAGAGAAAGTCAGCCAACTCAGTAATAGTGGAGTGACCAACCTGCTCGTGGCAGGAGATGACAGCCTTGTGGGGTCTCAAACTGCCCCGTTGGTGATTCCTTTGAGGACGCTTCTAGCAAACGATCTCCCCCTAAATGCTCCCCTTTTCGTTACCCAAATTAGCGACGCTGTGGGGGGCACTGCAAAGTTTGGCTCCAACCAAACGATCGTGTTTACTCCCGATCCTGCCTTTGTTGGGACGGCTAGCTTTGTTTACACCCTCAGCGATGGCAACTTGACTGACACGGCAACGGTTGCCATCCAAATCGGCAGTAATGACAATTCCCCTGTGCCCACCGCTGTGGATAACCCAATTCCCGACCATGACCCGCCCACCACGATCCAAGTGGGTATCACGCGAACCGGAAATTCCAAAAATAACCGACTAAACGGAACCGCAGGCATGGATCGATTGCGAGGTGGCGCAGGTAATGACACCTTGGTGGGGTTCGCCGCCGCCGATCAACTGGATGGAGGCAAGGGAAACGATCGCCTCTTAGGGGGGAGCTGATAACGACAGACTAGTGGGGTGGGG
>JAAUSV010000162.1 GCA_012032525.1 Leptolyngbyaceae cyanobacterium SL_7_1 | reverse complement strand
ACCATCGTATCCAACACGGTTGCCAGGTTAGAACTAATCCGGGCTTGATCGTGCCACTCCAGATTGTTTGTCTCTGGATTTCGAGGCAACTGGTTGGGCATATATCCGGTCGCCACTTGGATTCCCATCATTCCTAGCGCATAGAGATCGCTGCAACAGTAGGGCGACCCTGCCGCCTGTTCTGGGGGCATATAGGCTGGCGTACCCAAGGGACGACTGAACCCAATTTCTCCAGCCGTGTTAACGATGAGATTGCGAATCGCCTTAATGCTACAGAAGTCAATAACGGCTAGCTTTTTGTCCTGCCAATGCCGGATGAGATTCTCTGGCTTGAGGTCTTGATGGATAGCAGATTGTTGATGTACAAAGTCTAGAATTTCCAGCACCTCTCGCAGAAACGAGAGAATGGCTTTTTCCTCCCAGCGATCGCCCAGGGAGAACGATTGCCGCAAATCGTGCCCATCAATCAATTCCTGAATCAAATAAAAATCGCCGTGTTGCTCAAAGTGAGCGAAGAGTCTGGGAATCTGCTCATGCTCCCCCAAGCGGTAGAGAACCTGGGCTTCTTCCTCAAAAATCGTCCTGGCTTTTTCCAGTAGCACCGGCACTTTTAGGGGCAATTGTAGTTTCTTGACCACACACTTGGGACTGCCTCGGCGGTAGGTGTCTTCGGCAAGATAGGTGCGACCCACCCCCCCTCGCCCCAGTTCTCGAATAGTCTCGTAACGCCCGCCAATCAACATGACTCTTCCTTGGAACGATCGAATTCCATGCAAAAACAGGGTTGCTCCTAAAAGCATCCCGGCTTGCGACCACCTGCGTCTCATTATGCCCAGTGCCCTCTGACAATGGCTCAGACTGGCAAGCTGTTTACAGACAAATTACAGGGAGATAAAGGAAGTTTAGGTAATTGCCCGCAGGTGTGGATGAGTTCCTCCACCCCATCGATCGGCAAAATGGACGTTTCGAGGCGCTCTGCCAGTTCCGCTACGGTCATGTCATCAAGAAATCGGGTATCGCCCTGCTTTAGCATTACCGAGGGCAGCAAAACCCCGTCGCCCAACTCTCGTCCCTGCAACGCCTGCAACACATCCTCCCCCGTGAGCAAGCCGGTGACGGTAATGGCTTGCCCCCAATATTGGCTGGCGATCGCCGCCATTGTTACCTGCAAGCCGCTGACTTGATTGAACCGCTGCAAAATGGGCTGAAAGGCATGTTCCACCGCATTGCCCACCACCCATGTGAAGCGGCGGGGTGGGGCAATCCTCTCTGGAAGCCCAACCGCTGCCTGCTGAAACTGTCTGAGAAACTGGCGAATCGAACCAACCCCGTTGCCAATTTGGGGATATTCCTCATAGTGGGAGTCTGGGGGTAGATCCTGTTGGGCGATTAAAAACCATTCATCCGCCAGCCAGACCACTGTAGAACCAAGTTGTTGTTGAAATTTAGCTTGCCAGGATTGTACCTGGGCGATCACCGCTTGCGCCTTGGCGGGGGTGACTGGAACCAGTTCATCCTCAGTGGGGCGAAAGCGGGTCAGTCCCACAGGTACGATCGCCACCGATGCCACCGTTGGCAACTCGCCCTGATGAAACGTTGCAAGATCGGCAATCGTGCGATCGAGGTGTGCCCCATCGTTAATGCCCGGACACACCACCACTTGCGCATGAATTTGCAGCCGATGTTTGCGAAACCAGCGCAACTGCTCCATCAACTTGCCTGCCCGGGGGTTTTTGAGTAACCGCTGTCGGACCTCCGGCTCCGTGGCATGAACTGATACATACAACGGGGAGAGCCGCAGTTGGGCGATGCGATTCCACTCCGGTTGAGTCAGGTTCGTCAGCGTCAGGTAGCTGCCGTAGAGAAAACTGAGGCGATAGTCATCATCTTTGAGGTACAACGTCTCCCGTTTCCCCGGCGGTTGTTGGTCGATGAAGCAGAATGGGCAACGATTATTGCACTGGATCAACCCGTCGAACAGTGCCGTTTCAAACTCCAATCCCAAATCGTCGTCATAGTCTTTCTCGATCGCGACGTGGTGGGTTTGCCCACGGCTATCTAACACCTCCAACTCCAACACCTCATCGGCACAGAGGAATTGGTAATCTAGCAGGTCGCGGGGACGCTGCCCATTAATTGCCACTAACCGATCGCCCGCCTCAAAGCCAACTTCACCGGCGATCGAGTCGGGTAATACACGGGTAATCAGGGCTGGACGGATGGAAAGGTCGCTCATAATTTCTATCCTAGTCCATTCAGGATTAGCGACTAGCTGATAGCTAATTCCTATATTGACAACATCTGCAAAATCTTATTGGCATCATTCAGCTCGCCAGCAATCCGTCGGATCGGGGAGGGCCAAATCTTAACCAGCGTGGGCGTGGCAGTGACTTGATTTTCTTCCGCCAGTTCAGGGTGTTTATAGATATCGACCACCTTCAGCGTGTAGGGATAGGGGAGGGATTGTTCTAGAAGTTCGTGGAGATTTTGCAGGATCGATTCGGTGGAGGCGTTATTGCCGGAGACGAAGAGGCGAAGGACATAGCCCTTGGATTCCTCCATCGCCGGGGGAGACCAGGACAGGCTTTGACGGGTCGATCGCCCTTCCGGTTTGATCGTCTCCACTTGCATCACCAAATCGTGTTCCTGCCAAAGCTGGGGAAATTGCTGACGATACCCCGCCAGCATCACCGGATCACACAATTCACGCAACCCCGGAGCCGCCTTCCAAACTAAATCGCCCGTTTGAAACACCGCATTTAAGATTGCTTGGTATTGCAGCACGGGCAACCCAGCTTCGGCATAGATGGCTAGCCGCTGACGATGGGCATCTACCCAGCAGTCCACCGTAGCCGTATAACAAGGCACCAGGAAGTGGGGTGGTTCAGTCAGTTTCAGCACTTCCTGCAAAACAGCGCAGAGTTGCAGATGCCAACGATTTTGTTTGTAAGGGTCAATGCAGTAGACCAAATCCCCCCCCGGCGTAAACAGGGCAATTCCTTTGAAGGGTTGCTGAATCAGGTCGGAGATAGGCACAAGGCTCATGACGGGATGTGAGGGAGGAGGCGCGATCGCTCCCTACAGAAAGGGTATATCAATGCTAAAGGCTTAGCGGTGATCTAGGGAGATAAACACAAGTACGGGGACAAATTCTTCTTTTGTCCCCGCACCCATACTTAATTAGGCGACCTGTTTTAAACGCGTCCCCGGAGAATCTGTGCCATCTCATTTGGCTTGGGCGATTGCTCTAGCGCTGTTTCCTCCGTAATCCGTCCGGCTTCGTAGAGCTTATAGAGCGACTGGTTCATTGTGCACATGCCGTCAAAGGTACACCGGGGAATCAAGGCTTCCACCTCGTCGAGATCGCCTTTGCGGATGTAGTCGCGAATGGCATCGGTGTTGATCATGATGTCGTGGAAGGCTGCCCGTTTGCCGTCGGTGGTACGGCATAGCCCTTGAGCAATAACAGACACCAGGGACTCGGCGATCGCCACCCGCATGGGGTCTTGTTGATCTGGTTCATAGAGGCTGAGAATCCGCTCGATCGTCTTAACCGCGCTGTTGGTGTGTAAGGTTCCCATCACCAAGTGCCCCGTTTGGGCTGCTTTTAAGGCAGTATTGACGGTTTCCCTATCCCGCATTTCCCCCACCAGAATCACGTCTGGATCTTCCCGCAGGGAGGACTTGAGCGCTTTCTCAAATTCCATCGTATGCATCCCCACCTCGCGCTGCTTGATCAGCGATTTACGGCTGGTGTGAACGAATTCGATCGGGTCTTCGATGGTGATAATGTGTCGGGGCATCTCCCGGTTGATGTAGTCCACCATTGCTGCCAGGGTTGTAGACTTACCCGAACCCGTTGGACCCGTGATCAGGATCAACCCTTTGTGGTAGTGGCAGATGTCCTTGAACACAGCGGGCATGTTGAGTTGCTCAAGGGTTTGAATCTTCATCGGAATCAACCGCAATACCATTGCAGGACCCCGCAAACTGTCAAATACATTGATCCGAACGCGGGCAAAGTCGTATTGCGCCGCTCCGTCAAAATCGAGATGCTCTTTAAAGTACTGAACGTCCGATTCCCGCAACAGCTCATGGAGCCAGCTAAAGAAGGTGGGTTCGTCGATTAGCGGATAGTCTGTAATCTCGATTTCCCCACGGTTGCGAAAGCGGGGCAACTCGCCAACCCCCAGGTGAATATCTGAAAACCCTTATCAAAAGCTTCTTTTACCAGTTCCGCCATTGTTGGCGCACCAGGACTCGGTTTGGTGCGGCTACTCGCCTTCATGGGCGGTGGGGCAGCAGGGCGATGCCCAGGAGGGGCGGGCGCTTTAGTCGCGGGTGCGTTTGCAGTCGTGACCAAATTTGTAGCCTCCGCCATGGTGGAATTGGGGGAGGGCATGGCGATCGTCGGTTGGACGATTTGTTGGGTGGAGCCAACCGTGGCGGAGGTTGCCCCGGCTCTAGGTGGCGGTGGCGGGGGAACGCGGGGAGGAGTGGACGGAGGACGTTGTGCGTCTGTCATAGTTGGCTAGGGGGAGAAACGCCTTAAATCGAATCACTGATCTGTTTATACTGATCTGTTCACGATCGACCCATGATTCGGGACTACCAATCTTTAACTATCAATCTTTAAAGAGTAAATCAACATTTGGCAATAGGGTTCCCCTAATCCCAGATTTCTTATCAAACTCAACAAAATCTCTGAATTCATCGGCAAACCCAACCAATTTAATACGGTTCACCCCTAACGGGGAAGGGCGTTATCTTTCTAAACTGAATTCATGTAAACCAATGCAATCAAGTTCCCCTGCAACCGCCCTGTGATTGGTTCGGTAAATACCACTTCATCGGATGGGGCAAAGATACGCAGTATATAAGGTGATACTGCACAAAAAGAAGAGGTCTGGGGTTCTCCCCCCTTCTTTGCTGAGGGACGCACATCAAATAGACACACTGAGTTAAGCACCAGACCTGTAGTTGAATTGGAGCGAATTATGGCAAAAGTTGTTGGAATAGACTTGGGTACAACCAATTCTTGTGTGGCGGTGATGGAGGGGGGTAAGCCTACTGTGATCGCCAATGCGGAAGGGTTTCGCACAACCCCATCGGTGGTTGCCTACGCGAAAAATGGCGATCGCCTCGTCGGTCAAATCGCCAAGCGTCAGGCGGTGATGAACCCCGAAAATACTTTCTACTCCGTCAAGCGCTTCATCGGACGCCGCTTTGATGAAGTCACCCACGAAGCCACCGAAGTGTCCTACAAAGTCCTAAATGTGGGCGGCAACGTCAAACTGGACTGCCCCTCCGCTGGCAAGCAGTTTGCCCCTGAAGAAATCGCGGCTCAGGTGTTGCGCAAATTGGTGGACGACGCCAGCAAATACATTGGCGAACCTGTTACCCAAGCGGTGATCACTGTCCCAGCTTATTTCAACGATTCCCAGCGTCAAGCAACAAAGGACGCTGGTAAGATCGCTGGTTTAGAAGTGTTGCGAATTATCAACGAGCCGACGGCGGCTTCCTTGGCATACGGCTTAGACAAGAAACCAACGAAACGGTACTTGTCTTTGACTTGGGGGGTGGTACGTTCGACGTATCCATCCTGGAAGTGGGCGATGGCGTGTTTGAAGTGCTTGCCACCTCTGGCGATACCCACTTAGGCGGTGACGACTTCGACAAGAAGATCGTTGACCACCTTGCAGAAGAGTTTCGTCGGCAAGAAGGCATCGACCTGCGCAAAGACAAGCAAGCCCTACAACGATTGACCGAGGCGGCTGAGAAAGCCAAAATCGAGTTGTCCAGCGTGACTCAAGCAGAGATCAACCTGCCCTTTATCACGGCAACACAAGACGGACCGAAGCACCTCGACATGACGCTGACCCGCGCCAAATTTGAAGAGTTGTGCTCTGACCTGATCGATCGCTGCCGCATTCCGGTTGAAAACGCACTACGCGACGCCAAGTTGAACAAAGAGAACATCGATGAGGTGGTGTTGGTCGGAGGTTCCACTCGGATTCCCGCCATCCAAGAACTAGTCAAGCGCGTCTTGGGTCGCGACCCAACCAGACGGTTAACCCCGACGAAGTGGTCGCCGTGGGTGCGGCGATTCAAGCAGGTGTGTTGGCAGGAGAAGTCAAAGACATTCTATTGCTCGACGTCACACCCCTCTCCTTGGGTGTGGAAACCTTGGGCGGTGTCATGACCAAGATCATTCCGCGCAACACCACGATTCCCACCAAGAAGTCGGAGGTGTTCTCCACCGCTGCCGACGGACAGACCAACGTGGAAATCCATGTGCTGCAAGGTGAGCGGGAAATGTCTTCGGACAACAAGAGCTTGGGAACCTTCCGTTTGGATGGCATTCCTCCGGCTCCCCGTGGCGTTCCCCAAATCGAAGTTACCTTTGACATCGATGCCAACGGTATCCTCAATGTACGGGCGAAGGACAAAGGCACGGGCAAAGAGCAATCGATCAGCATCACAGGCGCGTCTACGCTGCCCAAGGATGAAGTCGATCGCATGGTGAACGAGGCAGAGCGCAACGCCAATACTGACAAAGAGCGGCGTGAGCGCATTGACCTGAAGAACCAGGCGGACTCCCTCTCCTACCAAGCGGAGAAGCAAATTGCCGAGCTAGGCGACAAAGTTCCCGCTGCCGACAAAACCAAGGTTGAAGGATTGGTCAAAGATCTGCGTGAGGCGATCGTCAGCGAAGACTTCGATCGAATCAAGACTCTCTCCACTGAGCTACAGCAAGCCCTCTACAGCATCAGCAGCAACCTCTACCAGGGTGGCAGCGGTGATGATGGTGGTGCAACCCCCCCTCCCGGTGGGGATGCGGGTTCTGGAGATGCCTCTGCCAGCGGTGACGATGTGATCGACGCCGAGTTCTCTGAAACCAAGTAAGCTTCCTGGTTCAGGCAACCTTCCTGAGGTGAGATTGAGAGATTAGCAGGATGGAGGATTACCCTCCATCCTTTTTTTGTTTCTGCCCCGGCTCGAATGCGCTAGGCTATGGCTATTGTGCCACTGCCTACCCCCTACGCTGTTCTCCATGCCGCACTCTATTTTTGATGACAACAACGGTCGTCGCTCCTTTGAACTGCCCGGTGCCAAACCCCACTACAACCCCGATCGCCCTGGACAAGTCGAGCACATTTTTCTAGATCTTGACCTTGATATTCCGCAACAATCCTACCGAGGCACCTGCACAATCCGCCTCAATCCAATTCAAACGGGGATCGATCGCCTGACCTTGGATGGCGTCAACCTGACGATCGAGTCAGTCACGATTGGCAATCAGGCTCAACCCTTTGACTACGATGGCGAACAACTGTTCATCACCCTCACCCAACCGACCCAAGCAAGCAAACCGATCGACGTGGCGATCGCCTACTCTGTCACCCATCCGCAACGGGGACTGTATTTCATTGCTCCTACCTCCCACTACCCCGACAAACCGCTTCAGGTATGGACACAGGGCGAAGACGAAGACTCTCGCTATTGGTTTCCCTGCTTTGACTATCCGGGGCAACTGGCAACCTCCGAGATTCGCGTCCGGGTTCCCAAATCCTTGATGGCGATCTCCAACGGGGAACTGGTCGATACCCAGGAACAGGGAGACAGCAAAATTTACCATTGGCAGCAACAGCAGGTGCACCCCACCTACCTGATGACACTGGCGGTGGGCGACTTTGCCGAAATTCAAGATCAGTGGCAAAAAGGCGATCGCACTATCCCCTGTCTTTACTACGTCGAAAAGGGACGGGAGGCAGACGGGCAGCGCAGCATGGGCAAAACCCCCAAAATGATTGAGTATTTCAATCAAGCCTTTGGCTACCTCTATCCCTACCCCAAGTACGCCCAGGTCTGTGTGGATGATTTTATCTTTGGGGGTATGGAAAATACCTCGACCACCTTGCTGACCGATCGCTGTCTGTTGGATGAACGGGCGGCGATCGACAACCGCAGCACCGAAAGCTTGGTGGCACACGAACTGGCACACCAGTGGTTCGGCGATCTAGTCGTGATTAAGCACTGGTCTCACGCTTGGATTAAAGAGGGCATGGCGTCCTACTCAGAAGTTCTGTGGACGGAGCACGAATACAGCCACGACGAAGGCGCATATTACTTGCTAGAGGAAGCCCGCAGCTACATTTCCGAAGACAGTTCCCGCTATCGCCGCCCGATCGTCACCCATGTCTATCGGGAAGCGATCGAACTCTACGATCGCCACCTCTATGAAAAGGGAGCCTGTGTTTACCACATGATCCGGGCGGAACTGGGGGATGAGCTATTCTTCAAAGCCATCCATACGTTTGTGAATGACAATGCCCACAAAACGGTGGAGACGGTGGACTTGTTGCGGGCGATCGAGAAAGCCACTGGACGCAACCTGCAATTTCTCTTTGACCAGTACGTCTTTCGCGGCGGACACCCCGACTACAAAGTCGCCTATTCCTGGGACGGCAGCAGCAACCTCGCCAAACTCACCATCACCCAAACCCAAGTTAAAGATGGAGACAACGGCAGCAGCAGTGGGTTGTTTGATCTAAAGATTGCGATCGGCTTTGGCTATGAGAACAAGGAAGGAGGAAGTTCCCCACCGCACTTCACGGTGCGAGTGCATGAGCGGGAGCAGAGTTTCTATTTCCCCTTGGCAGAAAAGCCGCTATTCGTCAGCTTCGACGTGGGCAATCCCATTCTCAAAACCGTGGCGCTGGAATATCCCGTGGCGGAGTTGAAGGCGCAATTGAAGTTTGACCCCGATCCAGTGTCGCGGATTTACGCGGCAGAAGCCTTGGCACGTAAAGGCGGATTGGAGGCAGTCAAAGCCCTGTCGGAGGCGTTGGTCAGCGATCCCATTTGGGGAGTGCGGGCAGATGTGGCGGGAGAATTGGGATCGATCAAACTGGATCAAGCCTTTGAAGGATTGGTAAAAGGGCTGCTGGATGGCGAAGCACGGGTGCGTCGAGCCGTAGTGGAAGCACTGGCAAAGATCAAGACGTTGGAGAGCTACAAGGCGTTGAAGGCGATCGCTGAGGACGGTGATCCCAGCTACTACGTTGAAGCCGCTGCCATCCGGGGGCTTGCTGCGGTAGCAACCACCAGTTTGAATGGCAAATCCAAAGAAGAGAAAGTTCTGAAACTGCTTAAGTCAATTCTAGAAGAGCGATCGGGCTGGAATGAAGCGGTGCGCAGTGGGGCGATCGGGGGCTTGAGCCAATTCAAAACCTCTGAAGCGGCATTGGATCTGATTCTGGAATACACCGCCCCAGGTGTACCGCCACCATTGCGTCTGGCGGCGATTCGGGCATTGGGCAGCGTGTCTACAGGACAGACACCTGCCAACCTGCAACGGATTCTCGATCGGCTGAATGAATTGTCCGGTGAGGCTTTCTTCCTCACCCAATCCTCCGTCGTAGCCGCACTGCGACAAATGGAAACCATCAAAGCCGTTGGCATTCTCGGTGCCCTGGCGGATCAAACCGCTGATGGTCGCATTCGACGCATTGCCGAAGAAGCGATGCAAAAGGTACAAAAAGCCGCAGGCAAAGATCAAGCGGTGAAGAAGTTGCAAGAAGAGGTTGACCAACTCAAGAAGGACAACCAGGAATTACGCAGTCGGCTGGAAAGTTTAGAAGCAAAGACCAAGTAATATCGATTTCCTATTAAAGACGGAATCTGCTCTATGCAAGCTTTCCTGCGATCGCCCTCATCCCGTTCGGCTGAGCTTACGACTAGCCAATCGATTTAACCTTGTAGCGAGATTAGGAGAATCGCAGTATTTTAGTTGTCCCAGCAGTCCTTCAAACTGAGAGGTCAGATCGTGTAGGTCTTTCTGAGCATCTACTTCAGCTAACGCCTCCAATGCAGATAGCAAATAGGTGGTCAGCAACTCCTCGGTGGTGCTCCAGCCGCACGGGCGAGTTCAAATTGTTGGATTAAGTAGTGCGATCGCGCACGAGCGTCATCAATATTGGCAGTTGATGTAGTGGTGATTGGGATGAAGTCGCTCGATCGCTCAATCACTGCCTCAGTCAAATCCAGTCTCAAACTAACCATCCAGTCAGATCGGGCAGGGCGTGGATTGTGGTTTGCAAAAACACGGGCATCATCCACCAAATTTGGCGTAGGGGGAAGTTTGCTAATTTGTCCATCGCCCAAGCTCCAAACCCGACCCTTCCACCTTTTCGCTCAACTATTCCAACTCCCAACCCCACC
>JAAUSV010000161.1 GCA_012032525.1 Leptolyngbyaceae cyanobacterium SL_7_1 | reverse complement strand
CCTAGGTGACCTTTTATGAATTGGCGATCGCATTCACGACAGAACGATCGGGACGCAACCAGATACAATAGCCCGATAGTCGTTGCTAAAGCAAAAGATATATGGGCCGCGCCAATAAAGTTGTTCTAGCTTATTCAGGAGGGGTTGATACCTCCGTTTGCATTCCCTACCTCCAACAAGAATGGGGCGTCCAACAAGTGATTGCCTTGGCGGTGGATCTCGGTCAAGGAGAAGAACTGGGGCCCATTCAACAAAAAGCCCTCAAATGCGGACGCCGTCGAATCCCTGGTGGCTAACGCCATCGAACCCTTCGTCAAAGAATTTGCCTTCCCCGCCATCCAGGCCAACGCCCTCTACGAAAACCGCTATCCGCTTCGACCGCTCTGGCTCGTCCCCTGATTGCCAAGTTGTTGGTGGAAGCTGCCGCCGAATACGGGGCAGATGCCGTAGCCCACGGTTGCACGGGCAAAGGCAATGACCAAGTGCGCTTTGATGTGTCGATCGCCGCCCTCAACCCCAGCCTCAAAGTCCTCGCCCCTGCCCGCGAGTGGGGTATGAGCCGGGAAGAGACGATCGCCTACGGAGAGCAATTTGGTATTCCTGCCCCCGTGAAGAAATCGTCGCCCTATAGCATCGATCGCAATCTGCTCGGACGCAGCATTGAAGCAGGTCCCTTGGAAGATCCGTGGAATGAGCCACTAGAAGAGATCTATCTGATGACCAAGGCGATCGCCCAGACACCCGATGAACCAGAGTATGTCGAGATCGGGTTTGAACAGGGTACTCCCACTAGCCTGAATGGACAACCCCTCTCGCCGATCGACTGGTGAGCCAACTCAACGAGCTAGCGGGCAACCACGGCATTGGTCGGATTGACATGATCGAGAATCGTTTAGTGGGCATCAAATCGCGGGAGATCTACGAAGTGCCTGCCCTGCTGGTACTGATCCAAGCCCACCGGGAATTGGAAAGCCTCACCTTGACGGCAGACGTAACCCATTACAAGCGCGGCATCGAGGAAACCTATTCCCAACTCGTCTACAACGGACTGTGGTATAGCCCTCTGAAGCAAGCGCTCGATGCGTTTGTTCAACAGACCCAAGCGCGGGTTTCTGGCGTTGTGCGGATGAAATTTTTAAGGGCAACGCCACACCCGTCGCCCGTAAGTCCAGCAATTCCCTCTACACGCCCGATCTTGCCACCTATGGAGCGGATGACCAGTTTGATCACAAGGCAGCCGAAGGATTTATTTATGTGTGGGGATTGCCGACTCGCGTTTGGTCGGAAAAGGTGCGGGGGTAGGAGGCGGCTAGCGATTAGCAATCAGCGATAGTCATCTTACTTAAGTGATGAAACTTGCCGCCCAGATCCCCGGCTTCTCAGAGAAGCCGGGGATCTTTTTAATCTACAGACCGCGTTGATACTCCTCTAGCACATCCATCAATTTGACTTGGGATTGCATCGGCAACAGATCGAGCAGAGGAACCTCTCGTTTCCCACCACCCAATTTGACGGGAATCGCTTGTAAACTCTCAATCACCCTGTCTTCTGCCAGCGCACCGTCTGCCAACATGGGATAGAGTTTTTGGGCTAGCAACGTATGCAACCCCGCTTCTCGTAGGTAGAGGTGCCACTTGGAGATGTCGATGTAAACATTTTCGCCAATCTCTGCCGCTAGCTTTTCGATGGCTTCGGTCGTGCCAGGGTTTGTCATGGGATTAGGAAGGAGGTTGGGTAGGTGAGGAGGATGGGGAGTAGTCGGCGATCGCAAAAATAAATACCGCGTGGGCAATCAATACCAATAGCCAGCCCGTCGTGATCCAGATCGTCGTTTGTCCCCCATGAGCCTGCAAAACTCGGAAGAACCACAGCCCCGAATTGGTGGCGGCAAAAATGGCGACGTGCAGGGCAAAGTTCATCCGATCGTCCAATTTGCGGTAGTCGGGATCATTGCGATCGGGTTTGCGAGACCAGCGAGGAGGCATAAATAATTTCACCCAAGAAAGACGTAGGAACTGAAAGTTTATCAGTCTCTTGATTTATTGTAGCGGTTGCTTCCTTCTGGGCGCGTTCAGTTATCTCAGTCTGCTAAATCTATCTCCGTCCCCTTACCACGTGGACTAAATTTGTGGTACACCGGGAGGCATGAATCAGACACAGCATCGGTGGGACCTGACGGTACAAGAGGCGATCGCGCTCCAAACCCAGTTGCGATCGCAGATTACCCTGACCAATCAATTTGATGAAATTAACCTCGTTGCTGGAGTAGATGTGGGGTTTGAGGACAGCGGTAAAACGACCCGTGCGGCAGTGGCGGTGCTGAGTTTTCCAGACTTGCAGGTACAGGAACAGGCACTTGCCCGCCGCCCGACTAGCTTTCCCTATGTGCCGGGGTTGCTGTCGTTTCGAGAGATTCCGGCGGTGTTAGAGGCGATCGAGCAACTCCAGACCCTACCGGATTTGTTGCTGTGTGATGGACAGGGAACCGCCCATCCTCGCCGTTTTGGCATCGCTTGCCATTTAGGATTATTAACCAACCTACCCGCCATTGGGGTGGCTAAATCATTGTTGGTGGGAACACACCCTGAAGTTCCCGACCCAAAAGGCGTGTGGCAACCCTTGACCGATCATGGGGAGGTGATTGGCGCAGTGTTGCGCACTCGCCAAGGTACAAAACCTCTGTACATTTCGCCCGGACACCGGATCGACTTGCAAACCGCGATCGACTACGTGCTCTGGTGCACCACCAACTATCGGTTACCAGAGACAACCCGGTTTGCCCACAAGCTAGCCTCGGCACCTGCGATCGCCCGTGCGGCTAAATCTTCCATTTCTGTAGATGCTTTAGTCGATCAGCAATTGACATTGGGATTAGAGTAGACACACCCTGCAATCAGCAATCTCAATTTAAAGACGGAGGATTTTCCGTAATTAAGGTTTGAGAAATGGTTTGTAACTTCTTAGAGGCAAACTGAAAATAGGCGGCTGCCCGCTTTTCTGACCCCAATTCCAAAAAGTAGATGGCGTGTTCTAGTGCGGCTTGCGCTAGCACAATTTCTCTAGTCGTCGTGGATGACATGCCCTAACCCTCAAATTAGTCGAAAATTTACAATCGATTTACGCAATCTTAATATCGGCTAAGTTCCGGCGATCGCAAGTGATGAGGGTTAGGGTTGAGGTGTGATGTAGCAAAAGGAACTTTATGATGCAAATCACTGGGCGAGAAATTTCTCGCTCCTGCGTTGCCCTAAGACCCCATGCTACTGACACACACCCGATCGGAAATTTCCTGAATCATCTGAATCACTGAGGCTGAGGGGGTCTCAATTTGCTGGAGTGCCTGCAATACATCCGACCACAATCCTAGGTCGGCAAAATAGCGGGCTTGTTCTGCCGCCATATTTTCCTCAGACGCATTGCTAGCTTTTAATTGTAGTTCTAGGGCTTGCAGGTCGGCGGCGATCGTACTGCGCTCCTCCGCTGCCATCACCGCAAAGATATAGAGGATGCTGCTGCCCGCTTCATCCGCCAGATCCCAGGCATAGACCTGACCGGGTTGCAGAGCAGCCTCCCCACTGTAGGCGATCGACTGGCTTCCCGGTTCTAGATCTGCCTGCCAAATGGGTGAGGAGCCAGGTGTATCAAAGTTATACAGTCGAATCTGACTTGCCGACCCCTGCCAGAGGAAGGTGGGGCGATCGCTCCAGATTGTATCGGTGTCGCCCAACAACCCAGGGCTAACGGCGCAGACGGCTCCACGGGAACCTAGGGGAGGTTCCTCCCGTGCCAGGATGGTCTGGATTTCGTCCAGAACGGTTTCTGTGCTGCGTCCACCCAAGGGAAAATCTTGTCGTCGTCCAAAACCGGGTTGCACCGCATCCTCTAGGGGAGTTTGTTTGGAGAGGGGCGACTGGGTTGGATGGGCGATGTGTCCTTGTGCCAGTGCAGTTGGGGCAATGCCGCCGATCGTGGCAAACCCCATGCATAGGCTGATCACCGTTGCAAACTGGGAACGAGAACCAAACAATTGTGGCTGACTCATGGCTTTGACCTGCTGACTGAAAGAGGTTGGCTGGCGGTTAAGCATTTGGTTTTTTCCTTAGCATCGGTAGAATGTACACCCAGAAGATCACCGTGGGTAAAACCCACGGAAACAGAACCCCCAAAGACGTAAACAGTTGTAGCCCCAGTAGCCCATACCCGATCGATCCACCGCTTGCTCCCAGAGCGGAGTAAAAACGGCGGTTTTGACTCCATTGCCCCCGGCGCTGGTGGTGGGCAAATCGCATCGCCGTACCTTTGCCCACCAAAATTGCCACGCCCACCATCCACAGATCGGGAATCGGAACGACCCAACGCTGGCTAAGCAGGTGATAGCTCATATAGGCATGGGCTTCGGCTCCGGTCAGGAAGGGGGGTTGGTTGGGAAAGAGGCGATCGCGCCAGTATGCCATTGCCGTTGGCATGGGAAAGGTGTCGGATTTGCCATCAATGCCTGCCCCACCATAGCCCCCCGGTGCGATGATCACAATTTGCTGGGACAGATCGGCTAGATCGGGGGAATTTTCCTCTAGCAGTTGCCACGCTGACACCCGCCGATAGGCTCGATCGGCAGGCACTGAATAATCGATCACAGGACGCAACCACAATTGGTCGATGGTGCGTGACCAGTTGGTCATCGGGTGATAGTGCGATCGCCTCAACACCGCTGCCAAATGATCGCTAGGAACCGTTGTTTCAACAAACTCCAAAAGCTGGGTCCGCCAATGAGTGGTGCTCGATAGCTGGGGGCGAGGGGGATTGGCGATCGCCCGATCGAAATAGGTGGCATAGATCAGCGACAGCAAGTAGGAAAAAGGACAAACGGTAGCGCACTGATCAACCGTAGTGGGCAAGGTTAGGTGGGTGGGGAAGGCATTAATTAATCCTTCAGCACTCCAGTTGAGGTCCACGATTTGACTGGCGGGCACGACCCCCGACTCTGGATCAGTGAAGGTTTTGATGGCTCCGAAAACAAAAACCGTACCCTGCTCTGCCACCGCCGATCGCACCGCTCGCCCCAAAATTTGGTCTTTGCCGGGTTGCTGGCGATCGAGCAAATAATCAATTCCCACTAGCTGGGTATTGCGGGCGGCTAGGGCATCCACCAAACTCGCCAAATATTCCCGGTTGATCGGCGTTGGAGTCCCCAGGATAGGAGAGCGTTGGATTGAAACATCATCGATCTGCACTAGCGTTACAGGTGGCTCTGTGGGCGGTGGCACCTGTTGGGTAAAATCGCGATACGCCGCTTGCACCCCCAGCCGCCGATCGAGCAGCAAATCCTGCACCGGGGCATATAGACTCAACAGCACAGTGGTGGCAACAGCGATCGCCTGCCAACGGGTGGGGGCAATCACCTGCAACCGTTGCCGCCAGCCCACGGGTTCAATCCGAAACAGGGGAGCATCAGGGTGGCGAAACAGGGAGGGCAACAGGTGGGCAGAGGGAAAGGTAAAGTTCTTTTCCAGTTGGAGAAATTGACAGGCGGTGAGGAGCGATGCATGCACATCCCGGTGGGCGGCGAGGTTTTGCAGAAACCGCACCAAAAACTCCTGGGCAACCTGGTTATGAATCGGCTCTCGCATCACCGCCACCTGGCACAACCCCAAATTGATCAACGACTCGGCAATGCTAAGACCGCTACAGGAGTTGAAGATGGCAAACTGCAAGCCATTGTCCTTGGCGATCGTCAGTTGGGGGGCAATTTCGTTGATGCGTAGGGAGGCACCGGGGGCGATCGCCAGTTCTCCGCCCGTAATCTGGGTTTCGTTGCTGTGTCCGGCAAAAAAGAGGACATCCCATCCGGCTTCATCGGCGATCGCCTGACTAATTTGATCTTTGACCTCCGTTGCAGACTGCCCCGGTTGCCAACCGACAAATCGGACTTCTGCCACCCGTGCCAGGGAATTTACTGCTGCTTGGTCAATCCGAAAATTTAGCCCCGTATCGTCCCCCAAAATCGCCAGGATTCTAGCTCGATGTCGATGAGAGCGACGTTGATTGGTTTCACAACGGATATTAGCGGGGGTGCGGACGATGCGCACGGTGCCCGTCGAGCCAAACTCATTGCCAATTTCCCATGCTTCCCAAGGAAAGCGGGCGAGGGCAACGGGTGTACAGGCGAGGAATACATCTGTGTATTGCCCCCGTTCCGTCGATTCCTGGGTAGCTTGGGCAATTTGGGCGCGAATTTCAAACAACTCCGCACCGCGCAACCAGCGGTGAAATTCGTAGAGTAACTTGGCTTCTGCCTCGACGAGGCGGGCGTGCCAGTCGATCGCTGGGGTGCTGATGCTGCCGCTTTCCGCCGCTCTGCCACGCAACGGCGCGTTGGGGGTGGAGACAAGAGGGTTGGGAATCTGGGCAGTTTCGTAAAAACTCAGATAGACCCGACGCCACTCTTGATACAAGCTTGTGAGCAATGGTGGGTAGGGCAGGGTGGCGGTGAGTTGCTGTCCCCGTCCCCAAGATAGTTGGAACAAGCAGAGTTTCTCAACCTGTTGGATAGTGAGCCGAAGGGGTTCTGAGGAAGTCATGGTGCATCGGGGCTAAAGGCAAAGGGTGGCAGGGTGACAGTGATGCCATTGGGCAGGGTAAGGGTGACCCAAAATTGTTCATCCCAGTTGCCCACAACGCGGGCATAGAGATAGGCATCGGGGGCGGCTTGGGAGACCCGATCGACCAGGACGTGGAGTTGATCTTCTACGCGCAATTGCACCCCAGCGGGCAAGGTGGCATTGGGTTGGGCACCCAGGAGCAGCAGGAGTGTCCACTCGGCTGAGGAATGGCGAGAAGACGGCTCCGACGGGAGCGCCCACGTCATGGCATAGAGTCGCAGCGCCAGTTTTCCCCAATTGAGATCGCGGTAGGCGGCACGGGCATCGGGGGCGATCGCCATGCCGCTGCGTTCTAGCTCGGTGGTCACGGTTCTCACCACCTCTATCATCGATCGCAGGGGTGAATTGGCAGGGGTAAAGGCAGGCAGCAGCACCCATGCCAGTTCTGTTGCCACGTCGTCTAGTTGGTCGCGCAGCCACAGCCCCACATTCATTGCCCGTTGGCTCAAGCCGGACACGCTGGGTGGAGCAACTGGCTCGATCGCTCCCCCCGGTGCATCCACCGCAGGGACGACGGCAGAGGCGCGGAGGGAGGTGTATAGCCAATCGGCTAGGGTGGGCTGGGTAAACAGCACCCTTGCCTCATCCCAGGAGAGCAGTTGCCAGAGGGGGCGATCGCTCTGGTGCAGACTCTGGTGCAGGTAGGGCAAGCGTCCCATCAATTCAGTCTGCAATTGATTAGCCGTGAGCGTTGTAGGGGCGGCGGTTGCCAGCAGCACCGCGCTGGTGTCTAGGCAGCGCAGTTGCAAGAGCAACTGATCCGCCTCCGGCTCAAATTGCTCGAAGTCCACCGTATAGGTCCAATCTGGGTTGGGCGTGAGTGAATGGCGCAGTAGTTGATCTTGACGAATCGACCCTGCCACCCGCACACTAGCTTGTTCCTCCAGCACTTCCACCAACACATAGAAATGGGCTGCCAACTCCGGCAACTCCACCACCGCTCTGGGCAAGTCGATGCCTGCCTCTGCCCCCGCTCCGATCGCCTTGAGACAGACGCGAAACTCGCCCACCTGAATAGTGGACACCGCATCAATCCAGGTAGCATAGGCAGGGCGATGGATGGAACAAGCCTGGCTATCGAGGGACAAATCGGGAGCACGCTCTGTCATCCATTGCTCAAATCCTACTAGTGCCAGGGCATTTACATAGCATTGCCAGCTTCCTTCGGTCAACTCAGCCGAGCGACTAAGCTGGAGTGCCCGATCGAGCTGGTCGGGCGGTAGCTCGATCGTGTCGGGCGAGAGGGGTAGCCAATCTAGCTGTTCAAAGGTTTGTAGGGGTTGGTGTGTCATGGTTCCAAACTCCGGGTGTCCAGATGGTGGCAAAGGCGACGAGCAAACAGACTGGTGAGCGGACGTTTTTTTGCCACTACTGGCTTCGGCTTCCGCCTGCTGAATCAGGTGGGCAATTTGTTCATCAAGGGCGGCTTCGATCGCCCGATCGAAGGTGTGTAGCTGGGTATCGGTATAACCTTGGGCTAACTCGGCAATGGACTCTGCCAATTGTTTGAGCAACCGCTGGCGAACATCGGTGCGCAGTTCTTTTAACTTCATCAGTCGGGTGACTTGAAATTGGGCTTGCAAACCAATCTGGGCGGCAATTTCCCCCATCGATTGCCCTTGGCAATGGAACAGGTGCAGCGCTTTGAGAAACTGGGGAGCCGCATTGGTTTTCTTGCGTTGGAGTGTGGCTAGGCGATCGCCTACTACCTGCGCCATCACCTGGTCTAAACAATCCAGCAATCGTTCCCGATAGGCGGTCAAAAATTCCTCCTGCTCCTGGGCAGGTTCATCGCGATCGACGGTCTGCAATTCCAAGGCGCGAGTGCGGGTCTCCGGTAGGTCAATTGACTCGCTGGGCAACCGTCCTCCCCGACGATGCACTCGATAGTGCCGCAGTTGCGTGGCGAGCGTTTGCAGACGACTGAGAATGGCTTCGGGGGTAAAGACGGTATCCATTGCAGGGGTCAGGTGTTGAACTATTTGCCGAAGTTGGGAGGGGGTGGGTGGGAGGCATTGCCCTTTAATGCCGTTTTGTCGTTGCTGTAGGCGATCGCGGCGGTAGACGTGGTGATAACTCTGGAGGAGCTGGAGTGCCTGGTGAACTTCTCCGGGGGTATGGTTGTGAAACTCGCTGAGGATACGTTCTAGCTGTCTGGCAGACGTGTCATTGAGGATTGCCCAATCGCTGACGAGGTAAACCCCCTGTTGGAGCAAAAAGGCGTTGAGTTCCTTGTGGTGACGAACTAACCGCGAGATCCAGGTGCTTAAACTAGCCCGATCGGGTCAAAGGTTTCTAGGATCTCGGTGGCAAGCGATCGATAGCTGCTGGCTGGGCGGGCAGTCCTCCAACTGCCATCGTCGTCTAACACAAAGGGGAACAGATCGTTGCGGGTAAAGCCGTGCTCTCTGCCAAACTGGGATTCGAGCTGTAAACAAACCTGATCAATTTGGTTGGAAATGTAGCAGCGCAGACAGGACTCGGCAGGTTTGGACTCATTGAATTGCGATCGCAATGTCAGCAATCGCCGTTGAATCGTGGTGTCAGACAAATCTTCCTTCTCGGGAAAGTGTTTGTGGAAAAAGGCTTTGGCGATCGCACTTCCTCAATCCGACGCTTACCCATCGAATCCATGCGAACTAGTTGCCAGTAGCGTAATACAGAACCCATGGGACTTGTCTTCACCTAACCCTTTAGCATTTAACAGATCCACCGTGTGTTATTTATTCTTTCACCCCCTTGTCTAAGTTGAAAGTGCGATCTGGGTACGCCCATCCGTAGCTCTGGCTGATTCTGACCTATGCACTTTTTGGAGAAGCCCAGCCCCTTCCGTCTAAAGAGAGATATTGCTGAGTTACGGGTTACTTTGGAACAACAATTGTTCTATCTTAAAAAGCATAGAAGGGTGCAATTTTTTGTGAGCTGGTATTTTTTCCAATCTGCTCTGGTGGGGTTGATGTCTGCCTTTCAGGGCTTTTCAGGGTAGTAGGGTTGAGAACTAGCTAATTCCCTGCCAGCCGTTGTGACAGAACCCGGTGGGAGGGGTGCAGATTTTGGCATAGAACTCCTGTCTTCATAGTGATTGCCCCTTTCCTGTTGTTTGATTGACATGGCTGACGATCATTTTTCTCACTCGGTTGATGGGGCTTTGGACAACGCTTCCCTGAGCAACGCTTTCCTGAGTGATGACCCGCTGTTGATACTCGACTCCCATCCCCTCTCCGATCGCCTGCGAGTTTATATTCGGGCGATGGCAGCCACCAGTTGTGGCATTGTCATCACCGACCCGACTCAGCCGGAGCGCCCGATTATTTACTGCAATCCCGCCTTTGAGCAACTGACGGGCTATACCTACCAAGAGGTGGTTGGGCGCAATTGTCGGTTTTTGCAGGGCAGGGATACGGACCCAGCCACGATTGATCAGATTCGCCGGGCGGTGCGATCGGGGCAAGGATGCCGAGTAGTAGTAAAAAACTATTGCAAAAATGGCACTCCCTTCTGGAACGACCTGACCATTTCTCCGGTGGTGGATGCCCAGGGAACCCTGACCCATTTCATTGGAGTGCAAACCGATGTCACCGACGTCATCCGCACAACTGAGGTATTGCGCCAGCAGGCAGAGCGCGAACGGCTAATTCGTACGATTACAGAGCGAATTTACCAGTCGGTTGCGGTTGAAGAAACCCTAGAACACGCGGTCAAGGGAGTGCAGCATTTGTTGCAGGTCGA
>JAAUSV010000160.1 GCA_012032525.1 Leptolyngbyaceae cyanobacterium SL_7_1 | reverse complement strand
CGCATAGCTCCCTGCCGTCCACCACCCGCCCATCGGGCAGGGTGACGGTTTGCCCCCGTTTCAACTTGCCATAGAGCGGACCAGAGGGAATGCCCAACTCCATTGCCCTTTCTACATTGAAACGACCGGGCTTGTCTTTCTCCGCCACCCGGTAGCCAAAGGCAGGCACCCGATGGGTGAGGGCGTCACAACTGACGAGGTATTCTTCATCCTCAAACACCACGCCGGGTTTGACCGTGTGAACTTTGACTGGATAGGAAAGAAAGTCTGCGAGTAGCGACCGCAGGCTTTGAGGTATTCGTCTAATTTGGGTGGACCATAGATATCAATCCGACTGGGATTGCCCGCCAAGCCGCAGCTTGCCAACAACCCCATCAATCCGTAGATGTGGTCGCCGTGCATGTGGGTGACGAAGATGCGAGTGATCTGGCTAATTTTAATTTCGCTGCGTAGAATTTGATGTTGCGTCCCTTCACCACAATCAAATAACCACGCTTCCGCTCGTTGGGGTAATCGTAGGGCGATGCTAGAGACGTTGCGCGATCGCGTCGGCACCCCAGAACTTGTTCCAAGAAACGTAATCTGCAAAATTAAATCAGTCTGCTCCGGCGATCGAGTACTTTTCTATAGTGACATAGGAAGGAGGAGGGTGGAAGACGGAGGGCGGAAGGAGGTGGGGGTTAGGAGCGAAGGATTTGGGTTAGGTGTGTCCAGAGGTGGTGGAGGAGCGATCGCAGTTTGAAGGTGAGCCGTTGTAGGCGTGAGCGCGGCTGGATGATGGTTGAGATTTCTGAGAAGTCGGTTTGGGGTTGGGGAGTGGCGATGTCTACTACCTCGTAGAGGCGATAGCGACCGCTTTTGCCAGGAATTTCAACAAAATGGCACGGGTTCACAGTAATGCGACCACCGAGTTCGGTGTAGGTGGCTTCCGAGATCAGCAGGGAGGTGCCAAGGGGTTTGTTGGCGGCTTCGATGCGACTGGCGAAGTTGACCGCATCGCCGATCGCCGTGACCTGTTGACTTTGGGGTGACGCACCAACGGAGCCGACTACGGCGGAGCCGTAGTGAATGCCAATGCCAATTCGTAGTTGCTGACGGTAGAGCAATGCTAGATATTGGTTGAGATCGAGCATTGCTGCCTGCATCTCCAACCCCGCCCTCACCGCCTGCTCCGCTGCTCCTGCTGGGTTATGCCAACCAAATAGCGCCATCAGCCCATCGCCCATGTAGTTAGTGATAGTGCCGCCGTGGCGATCGATCACCCGCCCCATCCGCCGAAAGTAGCGATTGAGCACGTAGATGACATCGTAGGCAGGCAGCGATTCCGAGAAAGGCGTAAACCCGCGCAGATCGGCGAATAGAATTGCCAACGATTTTTCTTGACCAATGGGGGCGATCGCCGTTTTCCCCACCATTTGCTGATTGACCAGCGCCAAATCCTCCGCATCCAACGTCAACCGTCTCACCGTCACCCTGCCCTCTCCCAGCACCTGCGTCTGACACGCCAAGCGAATTTTTGCATCAAACTCAAGTTGTCGAGCCAACATCTGCTCGGCATCATTGCGCGGTGCGCAGTATTCCAACCCTTCCACCACCCAGACACGACAGGTAGAACACCGCGCACTGCCGCCACACACATGGGTATGGGGAATTCCAGCACAGAGGGAGGATTCTAGAATCGTCTCCGAGTCGTCTGCACGCACCAATTTGTCGTCCGGTAGATAGTAAATGTCAGGCATTCTTCATCCCTCATCCTTCATCCTTTCTCCTTCGCCTCCCTCTTTTCCTCCGGAAATTAGCAATCTCCCCCGGAGAGTGCTAAATTCGGGAAGGAGAGATTCAAACAATACGTCATGGCAAAACTGGTTGTATTTAGTGAAGAGTCGCGGCAAGCGTTGGAACGCGGGGTAAACGCGCTGGCAGACGCAGTGCGCATCACCCTAGGACCGAAGGGGCGCAACGTGGTATTAGAAAAGCAATACGGCGCACCCCAGATTGTGAATGACGGAGTGACGATCGCCAAAGAGATTGATCTCGAAGATCCGCTGGAAAACACGGGCGCACAACTAATCCGGGAAGTAGCATCCAAGACGAAGGATTTGGCAGGAGATGGCACCACGACTGCAACGGTATTGGCTCAAGCCATGATCCGCGAAGGGTTGAAAAATGTGGCAGCGGGGGCAAATCCGATCAGCATTCGTCGGGGCATCGACAAGACGATCGCCAAACTGGTAGACGATATTGGCTCGATCGCTAAACCTGTTGAGGGAAATGCGATCGCCCAAGTTGGTACGGTTTCCTCTGGCAACGATGAGGAAGTCGGAGCGATGCTGGCGGAGGCAATGGATAAGGTGGGTCGCGATGGCGTGATCACGGTAGAGGAATCCAAATCCCTGACCACGGAAATGGAAATTGTCGAAGGGATGCAGCTCGATCGCGGTTACATTTCACCCTATTTCGTTACCGATACCGAGCGGATGATCTGCGATCTAGAGAACGTTCGGGTGCTGATGACCGACAAGAAGATCAGCAATATCGCCGATCTGGTGCCTGTGCTAGAACGGATTGCTCGTTCTGGTCAGCCCCTGTTAGTGGTTGCCGAAGATGTGGAAGGCGAGGCACTAGCAACGCTAGTAGTGAATCGTCTGCGGGGCGTGCTCAATGTGGTGGCAATCAAAGCCCCCGGATTTGGTGAGCGCCGCAAAGCCCTGTTGCAAGACATCGCTGTCCTCACGGGTGGACAACTGATTTCTGAGGAAATCGGCTTGAGCTTGGAAACAACAACGCTAGAAATGTTGGGCACAGCTCGGAGAGTGACAATTACCAAAGACACCACCACGATCGTATCGGAAGCGGCAAACAAGAGTGACTTGGAAAAACGGATTGCTCAAATTCGCCAAGAACTCGATCGCACCGATTCTGATTACGACAAAGAAAAGCTCTCGGAGCGCTTGGCAAAACTGGCGGGTGGCGTTGCGGTGATCAAAGTGGGTGCGGCGACCGAAACGGAACTAAAGGATCGCAAGTTGCGGATTGAAGACGCACTAAATGCAACCAAAGCAGCCGTGGCAGAAGGCATCGTTCCTGGTGGTGGAGTGACGCTAATCCATTTAGCAGGTCAGTTACAGGAATTTACCAATTCCTTGAACGACGAAGAAAAGATTGGCGCAGCGATTGTGATTCGTGCTCTCGAAGCTCCTCTAAAGCAGATTGCCGATAATGCTGGGGTGGAAGGTTCAGTAGTGGTTGAGAAGGTGAAAACCCTCGATTTCAACGTCGGCTACAACGCCCTAACGAACACCTACGAAGACCTGATTGCCGCTGGGATTATTGACCCCGCGAAGGTGGTGCGATCGGCGTTGCAAGATGCCGGATCGATCGCTGGAATGCTACTGACCACCGAAGCTTTGGTTGTAGAAAAACCAGAGAAGAAGGCGGCTGGTGCTCCCCCTGACATGGGTGGCATGGGTGGCATGGGCGGTATGGGTGGCATGGGCGGTATGGGTATGGGTGGCATGGGTGGCATGGGTATGATGTAGCCCTAAGCCTCTAGACTCCAACCTCCAAACCCCCGACTTTTCCTAAAAAGTCGGGGGTTTCCGTTAAGCCATTGACCTTTTTCAGATTGAGTTTTAGTTGTTTCTAATATAAATTCGATCGCAAAACGTGATTTAGGATACGTTATCGATTCTATATCCATAAAGCTTTTTATACCAATAGCCACCATTAAGGCTTGATATTTTCTGCGTTTTACTTGACAAAGTTTTGGTTATTTTAACTATAATTGGAGCAATCCAATGGTGATCCCTCGAAAGAGCGATCGGATTCAGATCTGCCATTGGGATCAGGTTTTGACTTAACCCGCAGTGATATGAACCATCCAGATCTCACCCCCTATCCCGACGATTACAGCCTCCTAACCGATCTGTATCAACTCACCATGTCCGCCTGCTACGTGGGGGAGCAACTGGATCAGCGATCGGCATCCTTTGAACTCTTCATCCGACGACTGCCTGAGAACTTTGGTTACTTGGTAGCGATGGGGTTGGAACAGGCATTGCACTATCTCACCCATTTCCGGTTCAACTCCGAACAGATTCAAGCCCTACAACAAACGGGTATCTTTACCCACGTGCCAGAGGCTTTCTGGGCGCTGCTGGCAGAGGGGCGATTCACGGGCGATGTGTGGGCAGTGCCAGAGGGAACGGTGGTGTTTGCCAACGAACCCATCCTTCGAGTCGAGGCTCCGCTATGGCAGGCGCAACTAGTGGAAACCTACCTGCTGAATACGATTAACTATCAAACGTTGATTGCCACCAAAACGGCTCGGATGCGCGATGTCGCCGGAGAGGATGCCCTGCTGCTGGAATTTGGAACTCGTCGTGCCTTCAGTCCCCAAGCCTCGCTGTGGGCTGCACGGGCGGCTCTGGCAGCGGGAATGAATGCTACTTCCAATGTGTTGGCAGCACTGCAATTGGGGCAGAACCCCAGCGGCACAATGGCTCACGCGCTGGTGATGGCGTTGACCGCGATCGAGGGCAATGAAGATCAAGCCTTTGCCGCCTTCCACCGCTACTTTCCTGGCGCAACCCTGCTGATTGACACCTACGACTCGATCGCCGCTGCCGAGCGATTGGCGGCACAGGTCAAAGCAGGAACGTTGCAACTGAGCGGCGTTCGGCTGGATTCCGGAGATTTAGTCGAACAGTCTCAACGGGTGCGATCGCTGCTCCCCAAGGTCAAGATTTTGGCAAGTGGCGATCTGGATGAGCACGAAATCCTGCGATTGAATGAGGCAGGGGCAGAAATTGATGGTTATGGTCTAGGAACCAAGCTCGTCACGGGGTCTCCGGTTAACGGCGTCTACAAGTTGGTTGAGATTGATAGCATTCCCGTAATGAAAGCCTCCAGTGGCAAGACCACCTATCCCGGTCGCAAACAGATTTTTCGGCAATTCAACGGGGATGGGTTTCAGGGCGATCGCCTTGGCTTGTTCACAGAAGTACCCGATCGCTCACTTCCCCTGCTGCAATGCGTGGTAAAACAGGGAAACCGCATTTACCCAACTGAATCGTTGGCGGCGATTAGCGATCGCACCCGCGCCGCCGTGAGGAGCCTCCCCAACTCAGTTCGCCAAGTTCAAACTCCTACTCCTGGAACCGTTATCCTATCTAAAGCCCTGCAAACCTTGACCGCCCAAACCCAAACCCACCTCCACACCTCCCCCCCTAATCAACTTCCCTCCTGACTCCCTAACTCCCCGACTCCCCCATACTCCTTCCCCTATCCCCCGCCTACCATGATCACCGTTGCTCTCTTTGGCACCAGCGCCGATCCACCCACCCTGGCTCATCAACAAATTCTCAGTTGGTTGGCACAGCAGTTTGACCAAGTGGGCGTATGGGCGTCAGATAACCCCTTCAAATCCCACCAAACCGAACTGGAGCATCGATCTGCCATGCTGCAATTGCTGATCCAGGAGATCGATCCACCCCACGACAACCTGTTGTTTCTACCGGAACTGAGCAGTCCACGGGCGTTTATTACGGTTAAACGGGCGCAGCAACGCTGGAAAGACGCTAAATTTACACTGGTAATTGGGTCAGATTTAGTGGGGCAACTCTCGCGCTGGTATCGGGTAGAAGATCTGTTTCGGCAGGTTAAGCTACTGGTAGTTCCGCGACCGGGTTATCCGATTCAGCCCGCCGACCTCTCGCCACTCCAACAGATGGGTGCAACCGTGGCGATCGCCGACCTCGAAGGACTGACGCTATCGTCTACCACCTACCGCGAACGCAAAGACCCCTCCGTTGTCATCCCTCCCATTGAGGAATACATTCATCGGGAGCACCTGTACGAATGTCAGGACGAAAAAAGTCTGGTCACGCCATCTCCAAGTGGACATTAGCGGACTTCAAAGTCGGTGTCGATAACGTGATTTTTTCCGTTGATACTGATGAGAACCGTCTGCTGGTGCTATTGGTGATGCGCCGCGACGAACCCTACCTGGGACAGTGGTGTTTGCCAGGAACGCTGGTGCGCCAAGGAGAGTCCCTGGAGGACGCTGCCTACCGCGTTTTGGCAGAAAAGATCCAGGTTGAGAACTTGTATCTAGAACAGCTTTACACCTTTGGCGGACCAAACCGCGACCCGCGTGAGGCAGAGACGAGTTTTGGCGATCGCTACCTCTCCGTCAGCTACTTTGCCCTCGTCCGCTTTGCCGAGGCTGAGCTAATTGCCGATGGTGTGCGGGGAATTGCCTGGTATCCCTTGAAACAGTTACCAACTCTTGCCTTTGATCACAATACGATTTTGGAATATGGCTATCGTCGCCTACGCAGCAAACTAGAATACAGCCCCGTTGCCTTTGATGTGTTACCAGAATTGTTTACCTTGAGCGATCTTTACCAACTTTATACAACCATATTAGGAGATGATTTTTCGGATTATTCTAATTTTCGATCGCGCCTATTAAAGTTAGGATTTCTACGAGATACAGGTGTGAAAGTCTCCAGAGGGGCGGGTCGTCCAGCCAGTTTATACCGATTTGATGCGGAGGCATTTGCGCCATTTAAAGATAAGCCATTAGTGTTTATCTAGCGATCGAAGATCCCCGGCTTCTTGAAGAAGCCGGGGATCTGGGGCGGCAGGTTTTTATGATTTAAATGAACTATCCATTCACTTAAACAATTTGTCCTTACAGTTTAGGCTGACTCAAATCCTGTCAACAACCAACAAAAACATTGAAATAAAAAAATTCTATGATCAACGAAGTTCAATCTAAAACCCAACGACTGGCGGTGTTAATTGATGCAGACAACGCCAGTGCTAGTTTGATTGAACCATTGCTCAAGGAAATTGCTAAATACGGAACCGCCCACGTGCGGCGAATTTATGGGGATTGGACAAATTCCCAATTGACTAAATGGAAAGATAAATTAAATAAATTTGCTATTCAACCAATTCAACAATTTGGCTATACCACGGGGAAAAACGCCACTGATAGTGCCCTAATTATTGATGCAATGGATTTGCTCTATGCAGGGAACTTCGATGGATTTTGCATTGTTTCAAGTGATAGCGATTTTACTCGTTTAGCCAGCCGCATTCGGGAATCTGGCTTAGTTGTGTATGGGTTTGGCGACAAACGAAAGACTCCTCAAGCCTTCGTTAGTGCTTGCGATAAATTTATCTACACTGATATTTTGGGTCAACCTGAAAGTGATGATAGTGTCGTAGCAACCGATGGGTTGGTGATAGAGAAAGTTAAATCTCCTAAGTCAATTACAACAAAAACTTCTGCAAAAGAGGCTCAAGAACTTCGGAAAGATCAGGAACTGGTCAAACTGTTGAATGATGCCTACGAAGCCGTTGCCGATGAAGATGAATGGGCGCATTTAGGACCCTTTGGCGCACAACTGAATAAGCTTTCCTCGTCCTTTGATCCACGCAATTATGGTTTCAAAAAGCTCAGCGATCTCGTGCAAGCGATCGCCATTTTTGAAGTACAAAAAACCAGCCAAACCATCCATATCAAACTGATTACCAAATCTCCATGAAACTAGCGATCGCCCAACTCAACCCCACGATCGGAGATCTTCCCGGCAACGCTCAGCAACTTCTCGACGCTGCCCAACAGGCGGCGGCAAATGGAGCACGATTACTTCTAACCACAGAACTTTCCCTCTGCGGCTACCCGCCCCGCGATTTGCTGATGCAACCCAGCTTCATCACCGCAATGGCAGAGACGCTAGAACAATTGGCACAAGATTTACCGCCAGAACTCGCCGTGCTGGTGGGAACCGTGACCCTGAATGGGCGATCGCTCCAAGATGGCGGCAAACCCCTGTTCAACAGCACCGCCCTCCTAGAAGGTGGCAAGATCCAACACGTCTTTCACAAACAACTCCTCCCCACCTACGATGTGTTTGATGAAAATCGCTATTTTGAACCCGGCTCCCAAGGCTGTTGCTTTACCTTACAACCTTCGTCCCTAAAAATCGGCGTCACCATCTGTGAGGATCTATGGAACGACGAGCAGTTCTGGGGGAAGCGCAACTATCGGATCAATCCCTTGGATCAACTGGCAGAACAGGGAGTGGATCTGATTGTGAATTTATCGGCGTCTCCCTACAGCTTGGGGAAACAAAAGTTGCGGGAAGCAATGTTGCACCATGCGGCGGTGCGCTACCATTTGCCGATTCTCTATGCCAATCAGGTCGGGGGAAATGATGACTTGATTTTTGACGGTAGTAGCGTGGGCTTCGATCGCGACGGAGAGCTAATCTGTCGGGGACAAGCCTTTGCTCCGGATCTAATCGTGGTGGAATGGGACGAGAAACACCGAAATCTCGTCCCTACTCCCACAGAAATTACGCCAGCACTAATTTGTGAAGAAGCGGAACTGTGGCAGGCATTAGTGTTGGGAGTGCAAGATTACGTCCGCAAGTGTGGGTTTTCCAAAATCGTCTTAGGGTTGAGCGGGGGAATAGATTCGTCTTTGGTAGCCGCGATCGCCACCGCCGCCATCGGAGCCGATCGGGTGCTGGGTGTGCTGATGCCCTCGCCCCACAGTTCTGACCACTCGATCGCTGATGCTTTAGCACTGGCAATGAACTTGGGCATCAAAACCACCAAGTTACCAATCGGTGATCTGATGAAAGGTTACGAAACTCTCTGGGCAGACCTGTTTGCCGGTCAGGAGGCAGGACTGGCAGAGGAAAACATTCAATCGCGCATCCGGGGTAATTTGTTGATGGCGATCTCCAACAAATTTGGACACTTGCTACTCTCCACCGGGAATAAATCGGAAATGGCGGTGGGCTACTGCACACTGTATGGGGATATGAATGGCGGACTGGCGGCGATCGCCGATGTTCCTAAAACCCGTGTCTATGCCCTCTGTCACTGGCTGAACCAGGGCGGTTGGCTCGATCGCGAAATCATCCCCGCCAATGTCCTCACCAAACCTCCCAGCGCCGAACTCAAACCCGGACAGGTGGATCAGGATTCTCTCCCCGCCTATGAGGTGTTGGATGACATTCTCGATCGGCTGATTCTGCACCACCAATCCCTAGAAGAGATCGTTGCGGCGGGGCACGATCCAGCAGTCATTAACCGCGTGGTGAAACTGGTGACTCGCTCAGAGTTCAAACGCAAGCAAGCGCCACCAGGATTGAAAGTCACCGATCGCGCTTTTGGCACAGGATGGAGAATGCCGATTGCCAACCGCTGGCAACCCCAAGTGGCAACACCCATCTCTGATTGAGACAGGTGTGACAGCACTCTACCGCTGGCTCAGTTTTGCTTCGGTGGCGGCGATCGCCAACCGTGTCTTCAACACTGAGTCAGGGTTCAAACTGATGGAATCGATGCCCTGTTCCACCAAGAATTCGGCAAACTCCGGGTAGTCACTGGGGGCTTGTCCACAAATTCCCACCTTGCGTCCCTTGGCTCTGGCTTTTTCGATCACCACTCGCACCATAACTTTCACCGCTTCGTTGCGTTCGTCAAACAGGTGGGCAACGAGGGAGGAATCGCGATCGAGTCCCAAGGTCAGTTGCGTCAGATCGTTGGAGCCAATGGAGAACCCGTCAAAGATTTCGCTAAACTGGTCTGCCAAAATCACGTTGCTGGGTAGCTCGCACATGACGTAGACCTGCAAGCCATTCTCGCCCTGCACCAGTCCGTGGCTTGCCATTTCTGCAATTACCTTGCGTCCCTCCTCCGGGGTGCGACAAAAAGGAATCATGGGAATCACGTTGGTCAAGCCCATTTCATCCCGCACTCGCTTAAAGGCGCGGCACTCTAGCCCAAACGCCTGCCGATATTTCGGATCGTAGTAGCGCGATGCACCGCGCCAGCCCAGCATGGGGTTTTCCTCTTCTGGTTCAAACTCCTGCCCACCGATCAAGTTGGCGTATTCATTGCTCTTGAGGTCAGACATGCGCACCACCACGGGGTTTGGATAGAATGCCGCTGCCAACATGCCAATCCCCGACGCCAATTTGTCTACAAAGAAATCGGCGCGGTTTTCGTAGTGCAGTGTCATTTGACTGATTTCCCACTTGGCAGCTTTGTCCTTGAGGCGATCGAAGTGGAGCAGCGCCAAGGGATGGGCTTTGATGTGGTTGGCGATGATGAATTCCGATCGCGCCAAACCCACCCCATTGCTGGGCAAGGAAGCCAACCGAAATGCTTCATGGGGGTTGCCCACATTCATCAACACTTTGGTGCGGGTGGCTGGCAAATCGTCCAGTTGAATCTCCTGCACCTCAAAGGGCAGCAAGCCGCCATACACCCGTCCCTCTTCGCCCTCCGCGCAGGACACCGTGACCTCCTGCCCTTCGCGGAGAATGTCGGTGGCATTGTCGCACCCAACGATCGCCGGAATCCCAATTCCCGCGCAAT
>JAAUSV010000159.1 GCA_012032525.1 Leptolyngbyaceae cyanobacterium SL_7_1 | reverse complement strand
ATAACCATTCGAGATGACTTTAAGAGTTCCAATCTTCAATCTTTTTGCAGGATTAAAAGCTGGAACAATATCTGAATAACATTCATCCCTTTCTTCTATTTTTACATACAAAAATGCTACTATTTTATCAGTTTCTGATGTGCAGATATACGCAATTTCGTCAGATTTTCTATTAAACCAATCATCAAATTCTTTATAATCTCTTCTAAATGAGTCAAAGAATGTATCTCTCAAGTTCAGATTTCCAAAAAATTCCTTCTTGACAGAAAGAACTTTATAGTCGGACAACTCTGGGTTCTCTGCTGTGACCTTTTCGAGAAAAGCATCAATAGTGAAAACTCGCTCTAAGATTCCTAGTTCTGAAGCTTTCTTGTGAATTTTTCTATCTTCAGTAATTAGGAAGTCTACACGTTGACAGAAAACCTCATTCAAAATATCTGTATCAATAGAGTCATTATTATTCCGATCGTACTTGGCTCGAATAGTACTAATACTAGTACTTTCCAATGCAAGTGTTTTTAATTGATGGTAGTTAGTTATCTTCGCTTCAAATGCCGAAACAACGGATTGGTCTTTATGTCTACGTATCTCTTCAATTGTTTTTGGATGAATGCATTTCTGATGATGTAGCTGATCAAGCCACCTAAACAAGATACCTATTTCCTGGCGAGGTGGTTTATTAGCTTCACGATAAATAATTATATTCGTATCTAATAAAACTCTCATACAATACCTCACATCATAGGTATAATGCTACTTTCTTAATTGATTCTTCCACGACTTCTGTCATCTCAATTATGCTAATTGGAATCTGTAGAGATTGACTTGTAAGGTTTGCTCTTAATATCTCTCGTGATTGCAACTCTGAAATTAATTCAATACTATGCATACGGCTGTCTCTATCCGATAATCGCTCAGAAATTTTTTCGGGATTATCTATCAGCAGAATAATTGCACATGGTGATATCGCTTTAAAGGTTTCCATCGGAACATCCTGGACATTTGACGCGGCATCTAGGAGGCAGAAATGACCATCTAACAATATTGTTCGGCAGCTTGTTTGGTAACGTGCTAGTTCCTCAGCGAGTATCAACTGATTTCTCTCTATGTCTGACACAGTCTTGTCAATCTGGTGTTTGACGTGTCGCCCAATCAATTCACTAGCAGTTACATGTGCTACATCAAAACAGCTAACTATATTGTTGCAAAAATGGGTTTTCCCAAACGCCATGCACTCCTCCAATGAAAACAATTTTAGCCGTCATTGAGTACTCCGCTACTTCAATTAGAGAATCCAAATTGTATGGATTCTATTCCAACAAATTATACTCCTCTTTCAGTAAATAAGTCTGAAGGTTTGTTTTTCCCAATGCCACATCTAGTTTTGATTTCTAACAACAGTTGAACCCATCACCGTTGTCTAACAAACTGACGATAACGCGCTTCAATCACCGAGTGAATGCTGTAAATAATCAAACCCAACGCCACCAAACCCAGTAGCCAAGCCCATAGGGTTGTTGCGCCAACGACCCCAACGCTTCGCCAAATCCTTTTGCCTGACTCGCATCCGATTGCCACGCCGCTTGAATCAAGAAAATGCCAATCAGCGCAAACACAATTCCCCGTGCCGACATGCCAATTTGACCCAAGCGTTTTGCCCATTTCTGTTCCTGTTGGCTCATTTGATCCAACCGATACTCGTCCAAAAATTTGGCTTTATACGCTTGGTAGAGATAGGACAGACCCACCGCAATAATCACCAATCCTCCCAACCCCACGAGCCAGCGTCCAAAGGGTTGTGCCAGCAGTCGGGCTGTCCAATCCTCGGTGCTATCCCCGTCACCAGCGCCACCGGAACCAAGGATTAATTTTACGGCGGTTAGGGTTAATCCAGCGTAGGCGATCGCACTACACCCATACCCAAGCCGCTGCACAATCCGCTTAGCATCCAGCTTCTCACCCGCATGTCCCGGATCGAGAATCGCTTGCACGCAGCGCCAGAGAAAGTAACCCACTAAACCAACTGCAATTAAACTTAACAGAAACTTGCCAAAGGGTTGGGTGACGATCGCCTCTAGTGCTCCCTGTGTATCGGTGGTTGACCCACCAGACCCGATCGCCGCTTGAGCCGCTAACAAGCCAATGGTGAAATAGACAAATCCTTTGGCGGCGTAACCCAAGCGAGCGAGGCGTTCAAACGCAGGATGGGTCGCGATTTGACGTACGGGCTTTTGGAGATCGGGAGTGGGTTGCGACATGGGTGGATCGTTGAAATCAATCTTGTGTAGGAGGAATAACGCCGAATGTACCATCTGGACGAGCAATAATTTCTCCTCCTAATTGTTGAATTTGACCAATGGCAATTTTACGGGTGCGATCGTCTGGGGCATTGCTCAACACCAACATCCATGCTGCTACCTGCGCGTTTTGCTATCGGGATTGGTGGCAAGGAATTGAGCCGTTTGCCGAGAAAAGTCAGCGGCATTTTGGCTCTCTGGGTCGTTCGACGCCTCTGCCCATTCGGCGGCGGTTTCAAAGGAACGACGTGCCCCCTGCGAGTCTCCCAGGAAAAGCAGTTGGTCGATCGCTTTATTCCGCCAGAGATAGTAGGCACGGGGCATTTCTGGCGATAGGGATTCTAACCCTTGGGTGGTCAGTGCCACCGAGCGCTCCGGTAAACCTGCATACAGAGCACTGCTGGTGGATAGGAAAGTGTAAGCCTCAAGAAAAAAAGGATTGCGCTGGATGACAATTTCAAAGAACTCAGGGCTAAGGCTATAGTCGGTCTGCTCTCGCACGGCTGTATCGCCAAAGTATTGCAGGAAGTTGAGAAACGCCCAATCTGCCACTAGATTGTCGTAGCCAAAAGTCGGCAGGTTACGCCATAGTGCCAGGCGGGTTTTCTGCGCCGCCAAATCGCGCTCTAACTTAGATCGGGGAGGCAGTTGCGATCGATTTTTGAGTGTTTGCAATTGGGGGAGTTGTAAAAGAGCGATCGCCGTTCCCCCCACAGCCACAACCAGGAGGGGTAGGAGCGATCGAGTCCATCGCTGAGTCCATGAAGAATGAGACTTCGTACCAACCATTGCTACCCCTGGATCTGTCCAAAACCCCCACCTTCAACCCTAGCATCTCGCAGCAGTGGTTCACTATTCCACGGATTATAGGGAATGAGTTTGCGACTGGGTAAATGGGGTCTGACAAAATGGGTAGCGCGATCGTTCAATAAACTCGCCGCAAAGGAAAAGGAACTGTTAGAAATTGCTAGTAGATCGCATTGACTAAGCAAGTAAAAATCAGGGTAGAACGGCGCTGTTTGGAAATTAGCATCCAAGGAGTTTGAAGTGACTGGATTATATTCGGAAAAATCAGGGAGAACCGATTCCAAATCATCACTGGCAATGAAAAGAACTGGATCATCCAACGTGTCCCACAATCCCTTAAGCCAATCTTTGTACCACTGATTGGGCGCAACAAAAAAGTATTCGTACCCATAATCTTTACGGCGCAAATGTAAGCCGATAATTGTATGACCTTGCGATCGCAATCGATCAAACAATTGCCCCATTTCTATTGTAATTGAAGGAACAGGTTGAAATAGCGATCGAATGTAGTCTTTATGGGGTGCATACACACGAGTGTGATACTGAAAATAGCCCCAAAAATCAACATTTTTGTAGGGAGTTGGAGCGCCATCCATCAAGCTTTTCGCCAACTCAGGTAGCACATCCTCTGGACTACCAACCGTGGGATATTGTGCCGAAATTGGTGGATCAATGGTTCCAAATAGGACCTGTCCAATCCAGGCTGGCACTTCTACTCGCAAGTTGTGAACCTTGGCATAGGTTTTCAGAAACATGTATTGGAACAATTGATTGGCAAATCGCCCATTACTTCCCAATGTGGAAAGGCTAACGATCGGTTTTTTGATATAAAAGGCATGGGATTCGATCGTTTCTACTCGAATAAAATCATAGCGTTCTAGCCACTCATCTACGCCATCAATCAAGGCAAAACCCGGCTTAATTTCCTCATAATCCACTTTTGCCAAAATAGCATCAAGATAGGATAAGGATGCAGTCGCTCCTTGAAGAATGGAATAGGCTGTTGCCTCTGTCTCCAGTATTAGGAGATTAAATTGGGTTGGATCAAGTTGCAAATCTTCCAGGAGATAGTCCAGCGTTACTTGAACACCAACTTGGACACGATCGCCCACGTTGCACTGCACCGCCAACATCGTATCGATGCCAGCTATCTGTTGTTCAAGGCGATCGAATGCATCAGAATTCGCTTCAACCCATAGAACTCCTTCCATATCGAGTTGCTGATAGCGATCGATCGTCTCTGGTTCCGCAGCACCAATGTGAATTAAGTAGCTTGGTTGAATATCATACTTAGTAAACCATTCAGCTAGATCCCAGCTTGCCTCTGTGGAAGGATGCTCTTGAAATCGTTGGTGAACGGCTAGATAATTACTAAATTCAAAATCTTCAAGTTCAGGAGTAAATTGAGGAATAAATTGCAGTCCATTAGGCTGAATTTTAAACAAGGCGTAGTTGAAATCATGGAGAAAAATGAAGACTTCTCCTAAATTCTTTTCTGCATCTCGCCAGGTTCCACCATATTCAAACTGAACGTAATCAATGCGTTCCTGCCGTAATAATTCTTTGGCTCCCAAAAGAACATTAGCCTCTTCACCTTCTACATCGATCTTGAGGAAATTAATCCGCCGAAGTCCTATCTGTTCACAATATTGATCGAGGGTTGTAGTCAGAACAGACAAGGGAGAAGGCGATCGCAATCCTTGTTTTTCTAGCGCATTACGGCGATGTAGGGTGTTCCAGGTAGGCGCATCTTCGTAGAGATAGAACGTTTGCAGTCCAGGTTGATCGGAAACGGCTAATTGGTTGGGAATGAGCTGTTCCGTTGGTAGAAATTCTGCTAAATATTGAATTAGGGCATGGTAACTTTTGGGCGTTGGTTCAAATGTATGAATTTGTACATCTGCCCAATGGTTTAAAGCAGCTTTGCTCCATGCTCCCGTGTGTGCCCCCACATCAAAAACGACCTTCCCAGCCAGAGAAATTCCTTTGAGCACTTCTAATTCGCCAGTCGTGAGAGAGGCACTACCCGATTGGGGAAAGGAGTTTTCAACTAATTTTCTGGCATTGGTCTGATTACAAAATTGCTCCCAAAACTTGGTGTTGAGATCCTGGCAATAGGGCGCGACGAGCGATCGCGCTTGTTTGGGCACAACAATCAACACATCCTCACTCACCACCGTATATTTTTCGTGAATAGAAGCGTTGATTAACGCCATTAACGTACTCAAATCAACCCATTGATCAATTTGATGGGGACGGGGTGGTGGTGAGAGAAACAATCGAGCATCATCAATCAAAATAAAATGATCAAGGGGCGATCGATTAATGATTTCCAATTCCTCTGCTAGTGGACATTCATCCGACTCACCGTAGGTCACTCCACCACTCCAGTGGGCATCGAGCCAAAACAAACTAGGAGTGGCTAAACGAGGTACGATCGATCGCAATTGCTCCCGCGTGTCCCCATACAAAAACTCAATATTGGTTGCAGCTTGATAGGTGGATTTGGCATAGTCGTATAGCGGTTTAGCCAATTCGATGGTAATCACCTGGTCAAACCATTGACTTGCCCAATGTGCCGTCCATCCCTGATAGGTTCCCGTTTCAATGAACGTGCGAATGTTATAACTATCCCTAAGTTTTAAGATAATATCGCTGGGGGCACCAAGGCGGACGATTCCCATTGTTAACTCCTGTGTTTAAACCAATCCTATTTCCATGACTATCGATCGCCCCACTTCCCCACTAGACCGCATCATTCCGGCTGAGATCAAAGATGATGAGTTCTATCAATTTATTTATACCCTATCAGCAAATTCGCCGATTCAAACGGTTCTGGAAATCGGTTCCTCATCAGGTGAAGGCAGTACCCACGCCTTTGTCTCTGGTCTGCGAGAGAACCCAAATCACCCCCAATTATTTTGTCTAGAAGTTTCCAAACCACGATTTGATCAACTACGAGCTACCTACGAGTCCGATGGATTTGTTCACTGTTACAACAGCTCCTCCGTGCCCGTGGAGGCGTTTCCCACCGCCAGTGAGGTTGTGCAGTTTTATCAATCAACGCCTACCAATTTGAATGCATCGGCGATCGAATCAGTCCTTGAATGGCTACAGCAGGATATTCAGTATGTCCTGGATGCTAACGTCAATTCTGATGGCATTCAACAGATCAAACAAAATCACACTATTAGCACATTTGATGTGGTTTTAATTGATGGATCGGAATTTACAGGAGCGGCTGAGCTAGATGCGGTTTGGGGAGCACGCTTGATTCTTTTAGATGATATCAACAGCTTCAAAAACTATCACAATCACCATCAATTATTGCGCGATCGCCAGTATAAATTGCTCGTACAAAACACATCCCTCCGCAATGGCTATTCTGTCTTTGAACGCATTGCCCAACCGTCTGATGAGCCACCACCCATGGCAGCAGACCATCCACTGCCTGTCCATTTTCTCACCATTGTTTTAAACGGCGAACCATTCATTCACTATTTCCTCCCAGTCTTCCAAACGCTGCCGTTCCCATGGCATTGGCACATTGTGGAAGGGGTTGCCAGCCTCGTTCACGATACCGCATGGAGCCTCAGCAGCGGCGGACAAATTTCTGAACACCTGCATCAGCAGGGCTTGAGTCACGACGGTACAACCGCATACCTAGACGAAATCGCCGCCGCTTACCCCACTCAAGTCACCGTCTACCGAAAACCAACGGGACTGTTTTGGGATGGCAAGCGCGAAATGGTGAATGAGCCATTGTTCAACATCACGCAGGAATGCGTGCTCTGGCAGGTGGATGTGGATGAGTTGTGGACACGGGAACAACTGGTGCGAGGGCGGCAGCTCTTTCTCGATCGCCCTGAAAAAACCGCCGCCTACTACTGGTGTTGGTACTTTGTCGGCGAGGGGTTGATGATCAGCAGCCGCTACAACTATGCCCAAAATCCCCAGCAGGACTGGTTGCGATCGTGGCGCTTCCAACCGGGCGATCGCTGGCTCACCCACGAACCGCCGCGCCTGTGGCGGCATACAGCAACGGGTTGGCAAGATGTGGCGGCGATCGATTCCTTAAATCATGCTGAAACCGAAGCAGCCGGATTGGTATTTCAGCACTTTGCCTACCTTTTACCAGAGCAATTGCAGTTTAAAGAGCACTACTACGGCTACACGGGGGCGCTGGCGGCATGGCGATCGCTACAAGCCCAGACTCGCTTTCCGGTGAGGTTGCGGCAATTTTTCTCTTGGGTGCAGGATGGCACGCTGGTGGATCAAGCAGCGTCGTGGGGAGTCGTGCCGATCGTCCAACGCGATGCCACCACTGGGGAGTGGATCTTCCTCGATTCCCCGTCCCAACCCCGTGCTCCGCAACGACCAACCCCGCTGATTGCCATTGATGGCGTGTTCTTCCAGCTTTACAAAACCGGAATTGCCCGGGTGTGGCGATCGCTACTGGAACAGTGGGCAGAGAGTGGCTTCAGTCAGCATGTGATTGTGCTCGATCGGGCGGTGACCGCCGCCGATGTGGCGGGAATTCACTATGTCACCATAGCGCCCTACGACCCACGCCAGGAGGAAGCCGATCGATCGCAGCTACAACAGATCTGCGATCAGTGGGGGGTAGACGTGTTCATCTCGACCTATTTCACCACGCCCCTGTCTACACCGTCCGTCCTCATGCTCTATGACATGATTCCAGAGGCAATGGGGGAAAGCATCAATCATCCGCTGGTGCAGCGAAAACGCCGGGCGATCGCCCAAGCCTCGGATTATCTCGCCATTTCCCAGAATACTGCCAAGGATGTGGAGCGATTTTGTGGCGACCTGCTCACCCATTCTGTCAAAGTGGCGCACTGCGGGGTGGATGCGACGTTTACCCCTGCCTCTGAGGAGGAGTTGGCTACCTTCAAACACCGCTACGGCATCACAAAACCCTATTTTCTAGTCACCAGTGCCGACAATCCCAGTCCCTACAAAAATAACGCGCTGTTTTTTCATGCCTTTGCCAAACTGGCGAGCAAGACGGGCTTTGAGGTGGTCTGTACCGTGCTCTCGGTGGATTTGCCAGCCCAGTGGCGGGAGCAAACGGCGGGCTGTGTGGTGCATCTGTTGCGCCTGTCGGATGCGGAATTGGCGATCGCCTACTCTGGGGCGATCGCGCTGGTCTATCCTTCCAAATATGAGGGCTTTGGCATGCCCGTGCTGGAGGCGATGGCGTGTGGTTGCCCAGTGATTACCTGTGCCAATGCCTCGATTCCCGAAGTGGCGGGGACAGCGGCATTGTACGTGCCCGATCAGGATGCCAGTGCGCTGGCGGAGGCGCTGTGTGAGGTGCAAAAACCGATTGTGCGCCACCAGTGCATCCAAGCAGGGTTGGCACGGGCAGCGCAGTTTTCCTGGGCAAGGATGGCAGAGACGGTAGCAGCGGCATTGGTGGAGGCTTCGCTGCTGAAGTGGAATTTAAGGGCGATTAATTTGATCGTGTGGCTCGATTGGCAACGATCGCCAGAAGACCTCTATGCAGGATTGGCAGCAGTCGTTGCCACGGTGTTGAGCCACCCCGATCGGGCTGAGATGACGTTGCTCATAGACGCATCCGAGTTATCGGACACAGCGGAATTGGATTTCATCTTGACAGAGATCGTGCTGAATTGGGTGGCTCAGGCAGGGGAAGAGGCGTTGGAGGCGGAGGAACCAGAGATTGCCATTGTGAATGGACTAAGCCCGTTGCAATGGCAAGCTTTATCGGCGCGGCTTTCTGGGTATATTAGGCTGAATGATGATAAACCGCCTGCGATCGCCCATCCACATCGCCTCCCTCCCTTGACCCTGGCTGAAGTCAGTCATTGGCGGCTGCATCCACCCTCCCTCCCCCAATCCCCATGACCGATCCTCTCTCTTCCCTCGCCACCTACTGGGCATACATTCAGCACCAGTGCCCCACCATTCATTCAGCCCAGTTGGCAGCCTGGGAAGAAGCCACCGTAGGATTGTCTTGGGAGGAGCCTACGACGGCGATCGAGCTTAACAACTTTGCAGTAATGGCATTGATTGAGGCTGAGCAGCAGCAGGACGCAGAACTGCGCAGCCTCTATCTGGAAATGGCGCTGTCTAGCCTCCAACAGGGAGTGGCATTGGGCACCCATCCCCTCTGCGTCGCCCATCTGGCGTTAGCACAAATTCTCTCTGGAGATGCCCAACTGGGCGCGGACACTGCATTTAGCGGCTGGATGCAACTCCTCCAACCGGGATTCGATCGCAGGGAACGATTTGCTTTAGGGTTGATCTACGCACCCCAGGGCGAAAGCCGAGCGATCGCCCATCAGGTGGGGTTTCGTCAGTTGTTGGATGCCTGTGATGGCTACGAACAAGCGCTGTGGTTGCTGACCATGGTGCTCTATCAAGCTAAGCGGTTTTTCTACCATCCCGCTTGGACGCGATTTCTCTCATTGGCGAGTCACGTCCTGCCCGATTTTTTTGCTCCCAATTTGAAATTGGGATTGGCGTGTTGGATGGCAGGGCAGGTGGAAGGCGTCTACTACCTCAATCGCGCTCAACAGTTGCTCCCGGAGGCTGCCTTTGTGATGCAGTCACTGTATTTGGCATATCGCAGCGTTGAGGAGTTTGCGGTGGCGCGGGTGTGGCAACAGCGGGGCTATGCCTATGCCCAAGCGCACCCAGAGGCGGTGGAATGGGCATGGACAACCGTTCCCCTAGATGCGCCCTTCACCTATGCGGCATTTGAGGGGATGCGACTGGCGATCGCTCCCACGTTGCGCAGCGCCATCACCACCGTATTACTGGGTGAGGGTGACTGGGTGGAGGCAGAATTGGCATTTTGGCGACAACAACTGCAACCGGACATGGTGGCGATCGATGTGGGGGCAAACGTGGGGATCTACACGATCGCGGCTGCCCAGCGAGTCGGAGCCAATGGACGGGTGCTAGCCGTGGAGCCAACGTCGGAATGTGTGGTCTGTTTGCAGGAAACCTGTCGGCTCAACCACCTAGATTGGGTAACAGTGCTGGCGGTGGCAGCAAGCGATCGCCCCGGCACGGTGCAATTTTCCACACGGGATGCCAGTGAGTTCAATCGCATCGTGGCGGACTCAGAAGCAACGGCGGGCGTCACGCAATCCATCCCCTGTGTGCCACTGGATACACTGGTTGAGCAAGCGCATCTCGATCGAGTCGATTGGCTTAAGATCGATGCCGAAGGGCATGAATTGCCCGTTTTGAAGGGGGTGCGATCGGGCTACTGAGTCAGTTTGCTCCGGCGATTCTCTACGAAAACATGGACACATC
>JAAUSV010000158.1 GCA_012032525.1 Leptolyngbyaceae cyanobacterium SL_7_1 | reverse complement strand
CAGCTCCCCGCACCAGGTCATTGAGCTCCTTTGCCCACTCACGGTTGTCACGCCACTTGCCCGCACCCATACTGCCAGTTGTGATTGAATTGCAGATCAAATAGCTTACCGGAACCGAGCCGCAAAACGGACTTACTTAAGAATGATTGACGGAGGAGCAGGGTTGGCTATGTCAGCTAATCGTCCATCGCGCCTGGCTGATCACGCATGGCTAATCACTGGCTCAGCCAGGCGATCGCCTGCCGAATCCACTCCTCAGCGTTAGCCGTTTTGGCAAGGGCGGTTTGTTGTCCCACCGCTCTTAGGGCTTGCATAATTTCGCTACTGCTATAGCCGAGTGCCAACAGGGTCATTTCCACGTCTTCTTGGACTGTGCCAATGGGGGCGGCATCGGGCACAGTAGTTAAGCCAGACTGGGAACGCCATTCTGCCAGCTTCGTTTTCAATTCCAATGCCACTCGTTCAGCCGTTTTGGTGCCCACCCCTGGTGTGCGAGAGAGGAGCCGGGTGTTGCTAGAGACGATCGCCTGCACCAGATCCTGCAACCCCAAGCCATCCAACAGCGCCAATGCCAACTGTGGTCCCACCCCACTCACACTCACGAGTTGGCGAAATAGATCGCGCTCCGCCATCGATGCAAACCCAAATAGCACCAATCGATCGTCCTTAATTTGCAGTTCTGTCCAAATCTGCATCGGCTCCCCGCTCGCAGGCAACCCCCCCAATAGCCGCGCCAATACCTGAATTTCGTAGGCTATCTGATTCACTTCCAATACCAAAATCGTTTTGGTATTTAGCTTGTAAGCGCCTGCGATGTTGCCCTTGAGATAGCTGAACATAGGGAGAGGAAGGAGGAGGGAGGAAGGAGGGGGATTTGTGGTCGTCGCTGAGTGTTGAGCTAATGGGTGATTACTGGGCTGCCGAGGAGCGATCGCGATCGCTCCTCCCTGACAAATACTAGCGGAATCAACGCCAGTAAGCGCAGGACGCTGGATAGGGCAAACACTCCCAGCACTCCCCCGTAGGTTGGCAGTTCTGCCAATACGCCCCCCAGCGTTGTTCCCAGCGCCCCACTGACCCCCGCCACGGCAGCCGCAATGGCAAAGTAGGAGGATTGATGGCGCATGGGGGCTACCCCCAGTTGGAGGTTGTTACTACAGAGGTCGATGGCTGACCAGGTTGCACCCGCTAGGAGGTGCAATAGCGGCAATACAAGCCATAGATCAAGCGATCGCGTCCCTACACCCAGCCAGAGCAGTGGAGTAATGGCAACCAAAATGCCCACCCAGGTCAGCACGGAGCGGTTGCCAATGCGATCGGCAATTCGTCCCCACAGCATCAACAGCAGCAAATGTGCTCCGGAGTGCAGGCTATTGTAGAGCGTCACCCAGGTGACATCCAGTTGCAGGGTCTCTAACAAGTAGAAGTTGAAAAACGGAGCGCTGAGATTTACCGCAAACATCCACCCACTGAAATAGAGCAAAAACCGCAGAAAATTGGGTTGTTGCAAAATTTCCCACAGGGCAGCAGTCCATTCCCCAACGCCCAAGCCACTGGCGGGAGCCTCCTCACTGGCTATTCCCGATTGGTTGGGGTGGGCATTTTGCACCTGCGGGTTAACGTCTACCATAAAGTTTTGAAAGCCAATGCTGATTAGCCCCGCAATCACACCCACCAGTAGGACAACCCCATAACCCTGAATCGCCCCCCCCAGCCAGTTTGAAATCACCCAGCCTGCGATCGGCACACACAGCAGGGTTGTCAAACTCCCCGCACTGTTGCGCAAGCCAAAATAGCGCCCCCGCAGCCGAGCGGGCACCAACGTCGCCATCCAACTCAACCACGAGGAACTACCCAGGGAACCGAGAAAATGGGTGGCTAGGACAATTGCCAGGGTCAGCACCACCAACCGATGAGGGTTAGTCAGCCCTAAGTTGTTCATGCCAATTCCCACCACCAGCATTAACCACAACAGGCGAGATGTGCCAAAAATCCACAGACAATAATAGTGGCGGCTGGTGGTGCGATCGCCCAAAAACGCTCCCAACGGTTGTAATAAATTCACCACCATGGGAATCGAGGACAGCAATCCGATTTCAAAGGCACTCGCCTTCAACTCAATCAAGAAATGACTCAACAGCACCCCCCCGGCAATGTTGGAGAAAATAGCTGCAAAGATGCCATCCATCGTCGATGCCCACAAGCTAGTGCGAAGGGCACGGCGGGCAATCCAGGGTTGGAGGTTGGGGGCGATCGGAAGCGTGATGGGGGCGACAGACTCTACCTCAACGGGAATGGGGATCGGCACTTCAGTTTCAGCGGCATCTATCATGGGTATTCCAAAAAAATGCAACGCTAAGGTTGCAGCGGCAAAGGCGATCGGCAATGGGGATGAGTCGTAACACAGCTTAATTAATGATCAGCCTGTTTCACTTAACACGATCTTATAGTTGTGCGGCATCACTCTCAAGTTATAGGCATTAGCGATTGATCACCTCCGGCTGACTCGCCACCTGATTGGAATATACAATCTCCTCAATCTCGCTCTGAGAGAGGGATTGATCACTATAGGTTGGCACCTCTACGATCACTAGATAGCCCGTAAAATCCTCTCCATCGATCGCCCGCAGTGCCCCCAAAATGGCAGGCATATCGGCTTGATAAAGCCGTCCTGCTTCGTCGTATAACTCCAATGCCGAGACACAGCCGATCGTGGGATTCCAGCCGCTGCTGGTGGGGTAACGCTGGTTATTGGTAAAGAAATTGGGTGATTCGCCGCTGCCGTGGATGCGAAACAAACTGCGACCTGCCCTGCCCGCCCAAAAGCTCTGTTGAATTGGGTAGTACTCACGCCACGCTGGGGGCAAGAGCGATTGATAGCTGGCTAACCCTCCTGCCAACGTCCCCGCCTGTCCGGGGATAAACTCCCGCACCCCTGGCTCAAACGGCACAAATAGTTTGACCAGGGAAAACTGCCCATACGCCCGAAACAGGTCTAGATTGGCAGGACGGATGCCCTCAATCCGGTAAATCCCTTGGGGGGTTTGCCCACGGGTAAAGTTCCAAGACAGATTGTGCAGCGATCGCACCGACACCTGCACCGACCACAACTCCCCATCGCGGCGGACAAATTGCCCCTGGCGATCGCGCAACACCAGCCGACACAGCGCTCCCCGATCGGGCGGGCACAGGGCAAACAGGTGCAACTCATCTGGGGCGATCGACCAGTTGAGCAGGTCTGATAGGGGGGGCTGGGGGCTGGGGCGATCGATTTCCGCTAACTCTCGCAGGGTGGTGTAGAGGTGCACCTGCTCCGCCCATTGGGGAAAGCGCTGCTGGATCTGACTGCGCCATTGCCCGCGTTGCTCTGGGCTGGCTCCGGCACGAACTAAGGCTGAGAGCGCCATTGCCACCCATTCAGGATTGGAACTGCGCTCGATCGTCAATTCAAATCCCTGCCCCACCCGCCCGTAGCCCGTAGGATTGCTCAAGTAGAGCTGGGTTCCCACCTGCATGGCGGCTTGGACAATTTCAGCCTGCTGAGTGGACAAACCACTATGGGTTGCCATGCCGACCAAGTAGCCAAGTGCCGTGTCTACAAACGGTTCCTGTGGCTCCACAACGGCGGTTGTCCACAGCAGGTTTTCCCAGTAGTCTTGGTGCGTCGCATTGGGGGGATAGTGGGCAAGGTCAAAATTTTCTGGCTGAATCTGCTGGACTTGCTGCTGACGCTGCTGCGATCGCACCGTGCTGGTGGCTTGAGGCATCACCGCTTGGGCTAGACCAGGAAGCGCCAGGGACAAATGAAACAAAGCGGTTGTCGCAAACAACCAGGGAAGGATGGGCGATCGAACGGCACACAACATAGGGTGATAAAAGGGGGTCACAAGCAGGGTGAACAGCGCAATTATTGGGTGAGGGACGAGGTGACGCACCTCTATTTTGCGAATGATATCCCAAAGCGATCGCTAGGTGAGTCCATCCAAGTTAAATTGATCATGAACTAATCATGAACCTGTCGTCCTAGCCAGCATAGGAGGGGTCAGGCTTGACTGGCTCATCAGCGGTGGGCAAGCGTCGGGGAAACTCTACGCGAAACAGAGACCCCTTACCCGGTTCACTGGTGACCTGGACTGTGCCCTGCATCATTTGCATCAAGGAGGCGGTAATCGCCAACCCCAACCCGGTTCCGGGATGTTTGCGGGTGGTGGTTTGATCCACCTGTCGGAAGGGTTCAAAGATCTGGGGCAAATCAGCCGGATCAATCCCCACCCCCGTATCGCGTACGGAAATCGTGATTTGATCGAGGGAGTGCTCAGCGATCGTCACCCAGATCCCCCCCGACTCGGTAAACTTAATGGCATTGGAGAGCAAATTGGTCACTACTTGGCGCAAGCGGGTTGGGTCGTTGAAGGCAGAGGCATTGCTCACCTGCGTCTCGATCTCTAGGTGCAAATGCTTTTGGTCGGCAAGCGATCGCAATTCCTCCACCGTCGTTGTCACCAACTCGATCAGGTCAAACGGCTCCGGCTTCAGGGTCAAGCGCCCTGCTTCGATGCGAGAAAATCCAGGATTTCGTTGAGCAATGCCAACAAATTGCGCCCATTGTTGAGGATGCGCTCCACCATGTCGTGTTGCTGGTCGCTCAAGCCACCCTTGGTGGGGCGCAGCAGCAGTTGGGAAAACCCGATGATGGCATTCAGCGGCGTCCGCAGCTCATGGGAAATGGTGGCAAGAAATTCAGACTTGAGGCGGGAGGCTTCTAATAGCTTGAGGTTTTGCAGATGAATCTGTTGGCGTCGCTGTTCTAGTTCCTGATTTTGCTTGAGCAGCAACTCATTGCTTTCCCGCAACCGCTGGTTGGCTAGCTCAGCCTGCATCTCGGCGCGATGGACTCGAATGGCGTTGCGCAAAATCCGCACCAAGGTCTCCGGTGAAATCCGTGATTTGGCGAGATAGTCGGAGGCTCCAGCTTTCATTAAATCCACCGCCGTTTGCTCATCCCCTTGCCCCGTCAACACCACCAGGGGAACCTTGTTTTTGCTCGATCGCACCTCCTGGATCAGGGTCAACCCGTCCTTATCAGGCAAGCGGTAGTCAAGAAAAACACAATCAAATATTTCGGAGCTGAGGGCGGCGATCGCCCCCTTGCCCGTTCCCGCTTCAGAAAACTCCACCTCAACACCAGCCGACTTGAGAGCACGCCGCACTGCCATGCGATCGACCTCATCGTCATCGACAATTAAAATGTTGAAAACTTCGTCCATACCTCTCCGCGACAGGGCATTAAAACAGCGCATTCATCCGACCCACGCCGTGGGCTAGGGGAGTTCGCACAACGCCCAGTATTTATTTAGGGCTGCCATCAGCTCTACGAAGGTCATGAAATTCACTGGCTTGAGAATGTAACCCGCCACATTGAGATTGTACGCCTCCACCCGATCTTGATCCTGATCGGAGGTCGTCAGCACCACAACTGGGGTTGACTTCAAAGCTGGATCAGCCCGCAATACTTGCAGAAATTCAATTCCTCCCATCTTGGGCATATTCAAATCGAGCAAGATCAACCGCCGCTCGGCGGGAATATCGGAGGGCTGTTCCTCCGTTCCCCGCAACATTTTTAGCGCTTCTAACCCATTGGGAGCAACGTGGAGCGGATTAGAGATTTTATTGCGTTTAAATGCACGTTTTACATTCATCACATCCACTTCATCATCTTCTACCAAAAGAATATTAATCATTCGATCTTGCATGGCAGTGCCCACAGACAGACTCGATCCGGCCTCTCTATCCTAGTCAAAATTGGTTCGATTCATGTCAGTCACCAGAAAGATAGGTCAGATGGGGCAATCTACCCCGGCAACAACTTGGGAAGCGGTGGGAGCTACGAGGGTAATTTTGCCTGCTGTGTCGATTGTCCATGATGTTGCCTCTACTGTGGGGAGAGGGGGAGGAGGGAGGGGAGGAGGGTCGATTGCTGCTGTCCCCGTTTGATTGGCTGGCGACTCTACCCAGGGAGCGGCAACCGCCTCTTGGTCGAGCACTTCGGATGGGTTGGCGGGCAATCCCCCTCGTCCGGTCACGACAAATTCACCAATCGCCTCGCTGGCAGCCCTACCTGCCGCACACCCCCTAGCAATTTGATTGGTGGCATCCACTGGGCTGGTGGGCAGCTCCGTCAGCCCTCGGCTGGGGTCAACGTCGGGGGAGTTGATCTCCACCTGCCCATCAACCCCAAACTGGGAGGTGGCGGTGATGTCGCTTAGGGGGTGAGGCGATCGCGAAATTCTAGCCCAAAGATTCCCTGGGTGGTGATCTCAATATTGCCGCCGTTGCCCTCAAAGGCATTGGCGGTGATGTCGCTATTTTCCTGGGGGACACCGATAACAAAGGGGATTTCCAAGCGCATGTCGCCGCCGTTGCCCCCCGCCTGATCGGTGCCAGCGGTGGTGGAGATGCGACTGCGATCGCGCAACACCACCGCCCCACTGGTTCGCAGCTCAATGTTTCCACCATCCTGAGACCGGGTTTCGGCAATCAATTCCCCCCGATCGCGCAGAAAAATCTGATCCGCCGTAATCCTGAGATCGCCGCCCTGATTTTCCCCTTGGTTGCTGACCGTCACCAGCCCCCGTTGCTCCACTTCTAATTCGCCCGTGATCAGGCGCAGATCTCCCCCCCGACCGCTGGCTCGACGATCGGCAGAGGCACTCAACTCACTGCGATTGCGTCCATTGGGCGATCGTCCCCGGACACGGATAGCCTCCTCAGCCCAAATACTCAGCCGCCCAGCATTGCCTCCCCCAAAGGTGCTGACGGAGACGGCTCCGCCCTCCTCCACCGTCAAGTCATCGGCGGTGATAATCAAGTCGCCGCCCTGCCCCTGTCCACTGGTGACGGCATTAATATTGCTGCGGCTCAAACCATTGGGAGACACCCCCAATACCTCGATCGTAGTGGCATCGAGCCGCAGACGACCGCCCCTGCCTTGATTGAGGGTGGCAGTGGACACCGCCCCGCCGTCCTCGATGCGCAGGGTGGGGGTGGTGATCAGCATATTGCCCGCCTCTCCAGTGGCATCTAGTCCGGAGGTAATCGTCGCCACACTAGAACTATTGCCCAAAACTGAAACGCCAGACACCTGCATTGCCTCAGAAATCATTAGGGTGATGTTGCCGCCCCTCGCATTGCCAAAGGTATTGGCGGAAATGCCTGCCCCATCGCGGACCCGGAGCTGCGCCGTGTTGAGAATCAGGTTGCCCGCTGCCGATAGCCCCACCGTCTCCGTAGCCAAGCCACTGCGATTGATGCCATTGCTGGAGGTGCCCACCAGATCGATCGCCGTGGTGGCGGTAATGGTCAACGTTCCGCCCCGTCCTTGATTGAAGCTGGAGGCGATCGCCACCCCCCCGGCTTCCGCCTGAAAGCGATCGGTCGCCACAACTAGATTGCCAGCGGCTCCACGACCAGAGGTCAAGGTCGCCAGCGTACTGGGAAACTGCTGGTCGGGGCTAGTGCCAATTACTTCTACCCGATCGGTCGCCCGCACCAGCAAATTGCCGCCGCGCCCAACGCTGAAGGTGGACGTGCTTGCCCCTGCCCCGTCTCGAATCGACAGCCGATCGGTAAAGATTTGCACATTACCCGCCGCCCCCTGCCCCGATGCCTCCGCCGACAAGCCACTGCGCAGCGCCCCCGTAGGAGAAGTGCCGACTAAATCAATCGTGGATGCCTCCACGGTTAAATTTCCCCCCTGCCCTCTGCCAAAGGTGGAGGCTGTCACCAGCGCCCCCTCCTCCACAGTCAGTGCTCCGGTGCGCAGGTTCATATTCCCCGCCGTCCCACGGGCAAAGGTCTCCGTCGATAAGCCACTGCGAAAAATGCCATTGGCGGAGGTGCCGCGAACCGCGATCGCCTCGGTGGCATCAATGCTCAACCTACCCCCCTGCCCGGCGCTAAAGCTAGAGGTGCTGACAATGCCCCCATCCGCAATCTCTAGTTGCCGGGTGTTGAGGGTGAGGTTTCCGGCGTCGCCTGTGTTGTTGGTCAGGGTGGATAGGATGCTGGGCAACGTCTCATCGGCGGTGGTGCCGCTTACCTCCACCAAATCCGTGGCGTTTACCGTGAGGCTGCCCCCCTGTCCACCGCCAAAGGTGGCGGTGGTCGCCACGGCTCCCTGTCGAATCACCAGTTGCCCCGTGGTGATCTGTAAGGCGCCCGCATCGCCAGTACTGAGGGTCTCGGTGGAAATGCCGCTGCGGAAGGCAGTAGTGGAGTTGTCGCCTAGCAGCTCTACCGACTCGGTGGCGTTGATCACAATGTCGCCCCCCTCTCCAGAACCACCCGTACGAGCCGCAATCCGCCCCGTATTGCGGACTCGCAACCGGGCAGTGTCGATCGCAATTGTCCCCGCATCCCCCGTACTCCCGATTGCCGCTTCAGCGGTGATACCGCCCCCCGCCCTGACATCCACCAGCTCTCGCCCCCGATGGTAATCCCCCCCGCGTTGCCAGAGCCATCAATATCCGTTGCCACCAACGATCGATCCACCGTCAGTTGCCGAGTTTCGATCGCCAGTTCGCCGCTGGAGGCTCGCCCTAACCCGGAGGTAGAAATCAAACCATTGTCAACCACCTGCACCGCATCACTCGCCCGAATCGTTAAATTGCCCGACTCACGCGGGGTGAAATTGGGTTGGGCATCCAAGATTGCCAATAGCAGCAAGACTTGCAACTCCGGGTCAAACTGCTGAAAAATTGCCGGGTCAACCCGATCAGGATCGAAGGTGTTGGTCAGAATGGAGCTATTGCGCACCGTTAGCGTGTTGGTGTCGATCGTCAGTTCGCCGCCCGTCCCGCCGATCGACTGGGTAGAGATCAGCCCCAGCGCCCCCAGCTCAATTGAGCGAGCCGCGTTGATCTCCACATTGCCAGCATCCCCCTGTCCTACCGTAAAACTGCCAATGCTACTGGCGTTGCGCACTGTCAGGTCGCCCGTATTAATCCCAATCCGTCCTCCGGTTCCCGTACCGAGCGCCGCACTAAACAGGGAGGAGCCATCCAGCAACTCGATCGACTCGATCGCTCGCAGGGTTAGATCGCCTGCCTGGTTATTAAACGTGCTACTAGTGAGGCTGCTATTATTGCGCAACAGCAAGCGGCGGGTATCAAGGGTTAGATCTCCCCCGGCTCCGCCACCATTGGAGATGGTCGAGAGTTCGCTATTGTTGACAATAGCCACGTCTGATGCCTGGATAGTCAGCGCTCCAGCGTTCTCTGGCGTTGTGCTACTCGTGGAAACCTGGCTGCTGTTAAATACATTGAGGCGATCGGTGGTAATGCTGAGGTCTCCTCCGCCCCCCCGTCCGGTGGCATTGCTGACCAGACGGCTGCCATTGCCAACGGCGACCGTATCACTGGCAACGATCGCCAACCGCCCCGCATCCGCCGCCGTCACACTGCTGGTCGATACCTCTGCTCCGTCTAGGATCACCAGATCCCCCGTGGTAATGGTGAGATCGCCCGATTCTCCCGTGGTCGTGGTGCCATCCGAGCGAGCGGTGATCCGGCTGATATTTTCCCCTGTGCCACCCCGGACTTCGATGAAATCGGTGGCATTGAGGGTCGAGGCTGCCCCCACTCCCCTGCCCCCAAGGTTTGCACTGAGACAAACGCCCCATCCCGCACACTCAGGCGATCGCTTGTCACCACCAAATCACCGCCCCTGCCGCCACTATTGTCATTGACCTGGGCAAACAACCCCGTCGGCAGGTTGGAGTTAAAGGGGTTGACCCCACTGAGATCGATCACCCTGGCGCGAATGGTAGAATCTCCCGCATTGCCAGAGCCAAACGTGGACGAGGAGATGAAGCCCCCATCCCGTGCCCCAATCCCATTGGCATCAATGGTGAGGTTGCCCGCATCGCCAGTGGCACCGGGGTTGCTCTGCACGGCAATATTGCTACTATTGCCATCAAAACCTGTGCCTGCCAATTCGATCGTGTCCGATCGCAGGGTGAGAATCCCCGCATCCCCTTCCCCAAAGGTAGAGGCAGAAACGGTGGCTCCATTGAGCACGGTTAGCCGTCCGGTGGCGGCGGTGAGGTTGCCGCCTGCTCCGGTGGCTCCCGCCTCCACCGTGGCAAACAGTCCACTGTCAGTATTGGTCAATGGGTTGCCCCCTATCAGATCGATCGACTCGCGACTAAAAATCAGTAAATCTCCAGCGGCTCCACTGCCAAAGGTTGCCACCGACACAAAACCGCCCCCCTGGGCAAGCAGGCGATCGCTCGTAATCGTCACATCTCCCCCGTTGCCCGTGGAGTTGGGATTGGCTTGGGAGGAAATATTGCTGGCGCTAGAATCTAACAAGTCGATGCCGCGAATCTCGATCGACCCCGCATCAATGGCAATATTGCCCGCGTTGCCCACCCCCGCCGTCAGGGAAGACACCCGCCCCC
>JAAUSV010000157.1 GCA_012032525.1 Leptolyngbyaceae cyanobacterium SL_7_1 | reverse complement strand
AGAGATTCCTTAAAATAGTTTTTGATAATGCACTGCGATTTTCTGTTGAGGAGATCTATGTAACTTTATTCAGCTATACATTAGAACAAAACAGGCTAATAGAATTGCTATGTGACTGGGGTTTTGAAAAATATGGAGTGAAACAAACAGGTAATGGTGAAGAAGTTGTGTTGCTGCGTAACTTTAGACCCCACGTGAATGTGGCTAACCCATGCGAAAGTTATCCATATTTAAGCTCAAATTCTCGCAAGTTTCTTGTACCTATATATCCTGAGTATCATACAGAGCTTTTTCCAGACTCTATATTAAGAACTGAGTCTCCAAATGATTTTATTGAGAATAAACCAAATAGGAATGCAATTAGTAAAGTTTATATTTCTCGATCCTTTGAAAGAGACTTAAAGGTTGGAGATATTGTAGTGTTTTATCGAACAGCCTCTGGTGGCTCAGCCTACTACACTTCAGTAACAACAACTATCGGAGTAGTGCAAAGTGTTGTTACTAACATTGGTTCTGAGGAACAATTTGTGGAGTTGTGTCGCAAAAGGAGCGTATTTTCTGATAACGAATTACGCAAATACTGGAACTTGCGTACTAATAATCGCCCTTTTGTAGTAAATTTTCTCTATGTGTATTCGTTCCCAAAGCGAATGAACTTAAAATTTCTTATCGATGCGGGGGTGATTCAATCAACCGAAGATGTTCCTCGTGGCTTTGCTCAAATTAGTGATGAGCAATTTAATAAGATTCTGGAGAGTTCAGAAGCAGATGGACGTATTATTATCGATTAAACCTAGCTTTGCTAGTGCAATATTTTCAGGTGAAAAACAGTTTGAGTTTAGGCGCGCTATCTTTAAAGACAAAAGCGTTAAAAAGGTGTATGTGTATGCATCCAAACCCATTGGTTTGGTAATTGGTGAGTTTGAGATAGAAGAAGTGATCACTGAGGAGCCTAATTCACTTTGGAATATTACTAAAAGCTCTTCGGGAATCAGCAAAGAATACTTCGATGAGTATTTTGAAGGTAAGCAAATTGCACACGCGATTAAAGTGAGTGGGGTGCAGGAATATGCTAAGCCAGTAACATTAATGGAATTGTTTAATATAAATCGACCACCGCAATCTTTCATGTATGTAGATGCTGAATCTACCAGATGATTGCTAACAGATCGTTGCAGTAGCGAAATGAGCATGGTCGGTAGGATGCCAATGTCACTGAGCGCTGCTGAACTCAATCGTTAGGCTGCTAAGTCTCTGGTGAACAAGCAACCAAAAAGTTATCTGTCGATGTTTGAAGGCGGATTATGTTGAGGTTTTGGTAGGGCGGTCGGTAAAGGGTGTGTGGAGTGGGTTAGGCTCTATTGTGATGTTTAGACCGTTTGCCAACTTTATAGGAGGACATCAACGTGACTGATGAACAACATTCTCTGCTGAAAGCATCAGACATTGATTCAATGGATGCGTTTGAGTTTCATCATCCGCTCAATTCCAATTCAGAAATTTATCTACGGTTCCTTGGGCGTGCTGTTGGTCTTAAACGCATTGGGGTGACGATCGCTCGTGTACCATCTGGCAAGGAATCTTTTATTTACCACGCTCACCAGAATGAAGAAGAATGGGTGTACATCTTGTCAGGTCGAGGGATTGCGGAAATTGGAGATAGGGAATACGAAGTTGAACCGGGAGATTTCATGGGATTTGGGCTACCTCAACAACCCCACCATCTTCGTAACCCATTCAACGAAGACCTTGTATACCTGATCGGTGGAGAAGCAGGACGCTTTGATATTGGAATTTTTCCTCGGCTGGGTAAACGAGCGATTCGTGATGGGGAGTCAGCCTACATCGTTGATGAGTCAGCGCTTCAACTTTTTTGGAGCAGCAAGCAATCTACTGAGGATTGATACCCTGAAGTCCAGAATGGCGCGTCTTTGGCACTGGTTTCTGAAGGATTGCACCGTCAATGTATTCACTAGCAGGCTTTGTTTCTGGTAACTCCAGAAACTCTTCTAGCGTCAAAGAGGCAGGTTTTGCAACAGTCATCGCCCTCGCTCCATGAAGTGCCTATGCTCAATTTAGCAATAAATTCATGAGCATCACTCTACTTTTTCTAGAGATCAGGGGTGGTCGTCTAACGGCTGTGGTTTAGCAATAGTCAGTAATATTAATGCGGTGACTTCTGGGACAAGGGCAGCGATCGCGGTCGATTTCAACGACCACGTTTCGGCGGCGTTAAATAGCCCTGATACACCGCTGAGATGGGCAGATAGGATGTCAGTAGTATCAATCGCAACGCACGCCAACAGAAGTGTTTGCGCCTTAGATTTGTTAGCACCAGCAACTAGCACCGCAAGGACAATATCCCTGATTGCCCAAACCCGCACAATATAGGGCATTTGAATATTTGAGGCTACGGGAATTCCCAGTTGCTCCATCAACCATTGAGGGTCAATGTAGCCAACCGCCGCAAGACTAAACCGAATTAGGCACATTACCCCTATAAGCAAGCCAATGTACCAAGCTTGACCAATCATATTACCTCTCCCATAGAAATCCCGCAAAAGCATAGGCACTCTACGATCCAACTTGCTTATGACGGTTGATGCCGACTCAATAGCGTTTCAACTAATTGTTGAGCCGTTTTTAACCGTTCAGGATCATTGGATTGTGCTACCCATGCGGCTAGCTCGTTTAGCGAACCATTGACCAAATGGGCAAACCCTTCTGCATCGATCGCGCTGAGTTTCCCCTCTGCAATTACCGTTTGAATCGATTGATAAAGTAGCCCAAACCCGTACTGGTCAAATTCAACAATCGTATCTGCCGCTAAAACGGCTGGAGCCTCGATAAATACTAGTCGCCGCAAATCGTCGCGTTGAGCAACTTCCAGGAACGCCTGACAACCGATGACCAACTGCTCCCAATGGTCATCGAGGGGCTGCACTTTGGTGGCAACGTAATCGGTAATTTCCCTGTAGGCTTCAGCAACCACCGCCTTAAACACCCCCAATTTGTCGTTGAATTGGTGATACAACGCCCCACGAGTGATCCCCAACTCACTGATAATTTCCTCGGTTCCGGTCGCCGCATATCCCTTGGTGGCGAACAGGTGACGGGCGCGATCGAGAATGGCGCGACGGGTGCGGAGGGTCTGTTCAGCTTTGGTCAGTTTGGTGGACATGGTAATTGATTGACCATAACATTCATACAGTATGTATCTTGACGAGGGAAGTCAAGTTCTATAAATTAAATACATACAGTTTGTATCTTTCAACAAGCTCTGCTCAAGGAGTGATGTATGTCATCGAGGACAATATTGGTGGCTGGTGCAAGCCGGGGCATTGGGCTTGCCGTTGCCCAACATTTAAACTCTCAATCGGATCGCTTGCTCACAGTATCTCGCACACCCGCACCAACCGGAGAGTGGATTCAGGCAGATCTGTCTACCTTGGCAGGGATAGGGACGGTGGCAACGGCGATCGCACACAATCCCCTAGACGCCTTGCTCTACATGGGAGGAACCTGGGAAACCCATGCGTTTACCAGCCAATATAGTTTTGAGGATTGTTCCGATGCCGACATTACCAACGTGATTGCGGTGAATTTGCTGGCTCCAATTCGGTTGGTAAAAGCGTTGTTACCTGCTCTGCGGCGATCGAACAATCCCAAAATTATCTTTATGGGTGCGCTGTCTGGTCTCGACAATTTTTCTGGACGAGAGGTTGCCAACAGTGCTTCTAAGTTTGGGCTACGGGGGGTGGTGCATTCGTTGCGCGAAGAGTTGCGATCGCAGCAAATCGGCGTCACGGTGATCAATCCTGGCAATGTGGGCACCCCTGAAGTTTTGGCGGATCTAGCAGCAAGTAATTTGACGGGTGGTGAAGCAATTCCTTTGACGGATCTGCTCCGCATTATTGATTGCATCCTCTCATTGTCACGAGCCACCTGCATTAAGGAGATTGATGTGCCTGCCATGCTGGGGGAGGGGGCTTAGAAATTTTGTCGTTGACTGGGATTTTGGTTGTTTAAATGTCTGTTACGAGAGTTTGGTAGTGCCAAACCCCTACGATCGGATGTTTCTATACGATTTTTCGCCCGATCGCTCCGATCGTCGCATAATAAATTCCCCACGCCTGCGGGTCATCGGCAAACTGGCAATAGGCTTGAATATCCGGTGCAGTTGTTTTTCCCGTAGCCATATATTTCTCGGCTAGTTGCAGCGTCGAGAGCTTCATCACTGTGGCAACCCCTGCCCCACCTGCACACAGATGGGCTTCATCCTCGACGATCGCCAGCTCCACCCCCAACGATTGCAGAATCGCGGGTAACTTGACTCCCAACGCCCCATCCATTGCCCGATCGGCAAATAATTGCAAAATACTCTGATTCACCCGATCGACCGCTGCACAGATCTCGACTTCTCCAACGATCGCCCGTGCTGCCGAAAAATCAGGTTCCTCTAGCACCAGCCAGCCTCCGGGTTTGAGCAGCGTCAGCATGTTTGTCAGCGCCACCCGAAAATCAGCGTTGTGGATCAGGACGTAGCGGGCATGAATCAGATCAAACGGTTCTGGTGAGGTAAATGTGCGAATATCAGCTTCGTGTACCTCAAGATTAGGAGCATTAACTGCGGTCAGGAATCGGGTGTTGACGTCGATCGCCACCACTTTGCCATGCTCACCCACTTGCTCTGCCATCCACTGGGCGATCGAGCCTGCCCCCGCTCCCACCTCCAGACAGCGCCATTGATTGGTGATTCCAGTTGTTGCAATTCGCCTACGACTGGCTGGGTCAAATACCCGTTCGATCGTTTGCAGGCGATCGCGTTCTTCAATGTGCTGCGTATCAGTGAAAATGTAGCCCGTTTGAGCCATAGGATTGCTGGGTTAGGAGGAGTGTTTTTTTCCGTTTTTGCGATGCGATCCTCGGTAGATCCGATCGGCTTGTTCTGTAGACAGGGCAGCAAAGGGATAATTGGGTTGCACCGATGGGGGAGAAGGATTGCCATCAGACAGCATATTGGAAAAAACATTGGCAGCGGTGCTGGAGGTCATGTTAGGTAGAGCACAACCGGGTGGCAATGGGGTCAGCAGTTCCTCGTCTAGTTCTGATTCGGGCAAGAGGCTCTGGGGAGAAATGTAGGCGTGGCGATCGATGTCAAATGCCATGACTTCCCCGGTATCGATATCAAAGATCCAGGCGTAGATATGCAGTGTGCCTTGGTAAAGGCGGGAATGGACGACAGGATAGGTTCTGAGGTTTTCGATTTGGGTGAGGACGTTTTCGGCGATCGTCACATCCAACAATTCCTCGCCCTCTAGTTGGCTGTAGTTTTCCTTGATCAACCGCCGGGTGGCTTCGGCATGGGTCAACCAGGCGTGTACCAGGGGCATTTCCTCCTCTAGGGTGCTGAGTTTGAGCAATCCCTTCATTGCGCCGCAGTGGGAGTGCCCACAGACAATGATGTGTTCGATATTGAGGGCGTGAATGGCGTATTCGATCGAGGCTCCTTCGCCGCCATTGGTCGAGCCGTAGGGGGGCACGATGTTGCCAGCGTTGCGGATGACAAACAGTTCACCGGGCTGGGTCTGAGTCAGCAAATTTGGGTCAATCCGCGAGTCGGAGCAGGTGATGAACAACACCCTGGGCTTTTGACCGTGCGACAGTTGCTCAAATAGGTGCTGATTGGCGCAAAAGTAGCTAGATTTGAACTCGCGTAAGCCTTGGATCAGTTTTTTCATACCGTCGCCTGTGGAAACCTGAAGCGCTAATGTTTTATTGTCGCCTAGATAGTTGCTTGTCGCGTCAGTCGGGCAATGATTTGTTGAAAGATTTGTTGGCGGACGAGTCGCCACAATTTACTAGAACTTAACGATTGAGGAGCGATCGCCCCCTTCTACACCTCTGTTAAGAAATCTATCATAATAGAGCGGATGTTCTTATCCCTTAATTCGTTAGGGATTGAGCCATCCAAATCAATTGGAACGCAAGTTGGGTTAGAGCATGGGGACAGAACCGCGCATTTTAATTTGGTATCGAGCTGATCTACGAATCCACGATCACGAACCGCTGTATCGAGCAGGGCAAACAGGAGCATCTCTATTCCCGTTTTATTGTTTTGACGATCGCCAATTTGGTGAAACCTCCTTTGGATTCCCCAAGACAGGCGGATTTCGAGCACAGTTTCTGCAAGAGAGCGTGTTGGATTTGCGGCAACAATTGCGATCGCTGGGCAGCGATCTAATCCTTCGGCGGGGATTGCCAGAAAAAGTTATTTTGGCATTGGTAGAGGAGTTTGGAATCACCGCTGTCTATTACCATCGCGAAGTCACCCAGGAAGAATTAGCGGTCGAAGCTGCCCTGAAAGCCCTGCTTGAACCCCTAAACGTCTCCCTCAAATCTTTTTGGGGGCACACCCTCTACCATCCTGACGACTTGCCCTTTAGCCTTAACCAGTTGCCGGAGCTATTTACCCGCTTCCGCAAAGACGTTGAACAATCCTCAACGATCAATCCCACCTTTGCCACTCCAACTAAGCTGCCACCACTGCCAGCGATCGATCCAGGGGAAATTCCCTCCCTGGAGGACTTGGGTTTAGAACCCCCGATGTTAGACAGCCGCGCCGTTCTCAAATTCCAGGGAGGAGAGACCGCAGGATTGGCGTCGGTTGCAGGATATTTTTGGACGGGCGATCGCTCAAAGTTTACAAAGAAACCCGCAATGGCATGCTGGGAGCCGATTACTCTTCAAAATTCTCGGCGTGGCTAGCCCTGGGCTGTCTGTCACCCCGGATGGTCTACGAACAGATTCAAGCCTACGAAGAAAAGCGAGTGCGCAATGATTCCACCTATTGGTTGGTGTTTGAGTTGTTGTGGCGAGATTATTTTCGGTTTATCTGTGCCAAACATGGCAACCAGGTGTTTCGTCCAGAGGGGTTGCAGGGGGTGCGATCGCCTGGAAACAAGAACTGGCAGCGGTTTGAGTTGTGGCAACAGGGGATAACAGGGTTTCCCTTAGTGGATGCCAACATGCGGGAACTGGCGGCAACAGGCTTTATGTCTAATCGTGGTCGGCAAAACGTTGCCAGCTTTTTGACCAAGAATCTGGGAATCGATTGGCGCATGGGAGCGGAGTGGTTTGAATCGGTGCTAATCGACTACGACGTGTGTAGCAACTACGGCAACTGGAACTACACCGCTGGAGTGGGCAACGATGCCCGTGGATTCCGCTTTTTCAACATCCTCAAGCAATCAAAGGACTACGACCCAGATGGGGATTATGTCAAACACTGGTTGCCAGAGTTGGCAAATATTCCGGCTGGCAAGGTGCATGAACCCTGGAAGCTGATTTCGGTGGAACAACGTCGCTTTGAGGTCAGGCTCGGTGTGGACTATCCCAACCCGGTGGTGGATCTGTTTAAGTCGGCGGAGGAAAATGAGCGAATTTATAATGCTGCCTTTTCGGGTAGCAAACCCAAGAAAAAACGGTAATCAGTTTCTCACACCCAGGAACGGGGTCGAGAAACTGATGACTGAGGGTTAGCAACTGCCCGCGCAGTCTAATGGCTCAAACAAGCGACTTCTCATAGATTCGGTAGGTTTTGTAGATCGTCCCACCGGCTGCCTCAATTAGCTTACGAGATGGCATATTGTCTTCATAAACGTGCCCTAGCTCCGCTCGTTTGTAGGGTTTTCCCTTCTTAGCGCCGCCCTCTCGTCCTAGATAGATCAAGGCAAGCGGCACCATTTTGCGGCGAAACTCCGGCAATGAACACACTACTAAAATTCGTCCCCGATCGACCAGCCGCCGATACCAAAGGAATTTCAGCGTTCCCCATAGGTCCAACTTGCCCCGTGCAGGTCTGAGGGCAACGTTGTAATCAGGTAGCCCCATCCAAAAACCGATCATTTCACCGTTGTATTCGGCAATAGGAAATAGGTCGGGATCGACGATGCTTTGTAAATCCTTTGCCTCTTCTAGAAAATCTTCCAACGTGCGTGGTGTAGAACTGAAGTTGTTGGAAAACATTTTAGTGAAAAGATGATATACAGCCGTCGCGTCTTGTTGAAACGCTTCACCCTTGGTGTGAATTGGACGAAAAGTAACCCCAGACTTGAGGGCAATCTGATAGCCCTTCTCAAATTCAGGGGATAATGGCTCCTCCAAGGAAAAATCGTAGGCGTAGGCATCCTTCGCTTTGTACCACCCATCCCGCTCGACAAATTGAGGGTAATACGGCGGGTTGTAGGGCGTCATGATTGCAGGGGGCAGACCAAATCCGTCCACTAAAAATAGGCAGTTGATGTGAGTGGAAAGGTCGATTGGACCCCGCGCCAAGGTCATTCCCTGGTCTCGCAACCATTGGCAAGCCGTATCCAAAAGCGTCTGTGCGACTGAAAAATCCTCAATACATTCAAAAAAACCAAATAGACCAACCGCTTTTCCTTCTTTGGCAGTCAGCCGATCGTTGACTGCCGCCACAATGCGCCCGATCGCCTCTGTTCCCTTGGCTCCTTCCCGGACGGCAATAAAGGGTTGCAGTCTGCCGTACTGCAAAAAAGGGTTGGTGGGTTGCAACTGCTTTGCCACACTGCTGCGGAAAGGAGCGACCCAATTGGGGTCATTGGCATACACTCGGTAGGGGACATCCAAAAATAGGGCTTGCTCAGCAGCAGTTTCTACGAGCTTGATCGTGAAGGATGGGGATGCAACAGAGGTCATAACCTTTCAACTCATCGAGCAATACTCCAGTTTATGTTGCTTTAGGAAAATAATGCTGCAACACAGCTTCGTATGCTTCGTTCACGCGCTGTGCTAGTTCCTTGCTGCCGCCCGTATCAGGATGAGCCGTTTTCATTGCTTGACGGTAGGCACGTTTGATCGATTCGATCGTGATTGGGCTAAAGGGTCCCAAATTCAACACAGCAAGATGATCGCTGAGGCTATTGGCGGGTTTGGTGCGAGGGTTGTAGGTAGATTGCTGTTCCCGGTAGGCGCGATCGATCACCACCTCTAAACTGGCGATCGCCTCTGCCTCCCAACCAAACAATTGCAATACTTCCGGGTGACGCTTTGCCACTTGCAACGAAATCTGTCGCAACTCCGGCAACCAGGAATTTTTGGGATTTCTCACCGTCTGCCACAGGGCTTCTTGGGCGGTGAAACCACTGCGACGATAGATGTAGTAGCGCTCTGCCGTTTGAGCATCCACATGTTTGCCAAATTGGTGCAGGATGTTGGCTCCCTCATAGCCAATGCCATCTTTGCGGTGGATCAGATCGTGGAGAATTGCCAGAGCAGGGGAGAGCTTGCGTGCCCATTCCAACTCGCACAAGGCAATCCAATCCGGTGTATCGTGCAGGGGGGTTTCCGCGTGGGCGTCCCGGTGGCTGGCACTGTATTGTTCGTAATCGCCCACCGTCCCCCAATGGGTTTTGATCCGATCGCGCCACTCCACCTCTGTTCTAGGAGTTGCATCTAACTCCTCCGGTGCTGCCCACTCGTTTAACTGTTTGCTCAAGCGGGTGATTTGGGCTTCGAGCTGGTCGAGGCGATCGTTGAAATGCAGCGCCGTACCAGTAATTTGCTTCGCCAACAGTTGGGCAAACTGGGTGGCTTGGTCGTTCAGCTTACCGTCCATTTCCTGCAAGCGGCTCTCTACCGACCGTTGGTGTTCTACGAGTTCGGCAAGGAAGTCGATCGCTTGGTGGAGGGAATCAACCAAGGTGCGGGCTTCCTCCATTTCCATTGGAGCAGCGGTCAGCCCCTGGATGTGGAGTTGCTGCGATCGCTTAGCCGTATCGGCAGGACGTTTGGAATAGAGAAATCGATCGCCCTGCTGCGGTTTATAGATCACCAGATCGGCTGTGGGCGTCAACTCCCCGCTGCTAAAGCTCAGGGTAATTTGCCCTTTGTCGTAGGCAACCTTGCCGCTGTGCCAGTCATCGATCAAGCCCTGGCAGTAGTCGATCACCGGATACTCGGTTGGTTGCTTGACTACCCGTGCCCCTGTCTTGGTTAGCCGCACAAATCGATTGGCTAGATCGGCGATCGCCGCTTCCACATGCTCTGCGTCTAAGGTGAAACTAACCCTGAGGGATTTGGCTGCCATTATCGCCCGATCGAATTCCTTCCAAGATTACCCAACTACTGCCGTTATACCAATTCCCTCCAAACCAAATCTAGAGTTCATGGAAAACTTCCACATGCAACAGACCCCCGGCTTCTCCGAAAGAAGCCGGGGGTCTTGGGGACTAGGTGTGAGCCATGAATCCTAGTTAGCGCTTGCTTGAGCCGCTGCGTCGGTGGAATCTAAGGCAGGAGCTTCGGTTGTGCCGCCCAAGCTGACTTTGACGACCTTGTTGCGGGCTTCGGCTGCTTTAGGCAGAGTTAGCATTAATACGCCATCCTTATAGTCAGCACTGATTTCGGTATTTTCGATCGCCACGGGCAACGACACCACCCGCTGGAACTTGCCATAGCGGAACTCAGAGTGGAAGTAACCTTTTTGCTCTTGCGCT
>JAAUSV010000156.1 GCA_012032525.1 Leptolyngbyaceae cyanobacterium SL_7_1 | reverse complement strand
CAGAGAACCGTCTAACTTGATGCCCAACCCGGTTAAGGTGGCGTTGTCGGTGCCTAAAGTCATCATTTCGCCAAGCTGCTGGTAGCGGAAGGGCAACAGGGGACGATCGGTCAGCGATGCCCAGAGATTCCAACCGACATACTGGGCTTGCTGAAAAGCGGCTTGGGCAGTGGCGGGAACGCGCTGTCCCTCGCTGTCGTAGGATTCTGCCAGATCGCCCAAGGCAAACAATTCGGGGCGATCGACCACTTGCAATGTCGGAGTCACCATCACCTGCCCCCGGTCGTTGTGTTTGACTGGCAAGGCTTGCACTGCCTCTGCCACTTTCGTTCCTACAGTCCACAGCACAATATCGACGGGAATGGTATCGACCTGTCCTTTATATTCCAACGCCAGTTGATTGGCTTCGACGGATGCCACTTTGGTTTCTAAATCGAGCCATACCCCCTTTTCTTCCAGGGTTTTGATCGCAGTTTCCCGATTAAACTCTGGCGAAGATCGCAGAATTTGATCGCTGACTTCGATCAATCGCAGGCGTCCTCGATCGCCCAACCGTTCTGCCAGCTTACACGCCAGTTCCACCCCGCTATAGCCCGCCCCCACGATCGCCACTCGGATTTTGTCGGTATCAGATTGCTCCAAGCGGCGCAACCGTTCTTCTAGTCGATAGGCGTCGCTCAAAGTCCGAAACGGCAGGGTATACTCCGCCACTCCCGGAGCCATGTGAGTCGGCGTTGTTCCCCCCAATGCCAACACCAGTCGATCGTAGGGCAGTGCCTCTGCGGCTTGCAATTGCACCTGCTGGGTGTCTAGGTCGATCGCCGCCACCTCAGCCTGCTGAAATCGGATGCCTGTATTCGCCAGAAGCTCGGTGAAGGGGGGAGCGATTTCCCACGTTTGCAACTCCCCCGTCAGCAATTCGTAGAGCAGCGGAGAGAACAAAAAGCGATCGTGCTGATCTACCAACACAATCTCAGGTTTCTCTGATTTTTCCCAGGGCAATTCGCTCAGCCGCAGAGCGGTGTAGAGACCACCAAAGCCCCCACCGAGAATGCAAATTCGAGCAGATGGATGAGTCATAGGGCAAGATCTGAGGCGTCAGGGCAGTTTTCTTCAGGATAACAAGGCTTTGGGATTAGCAGGGGTGGGCGATGGCGCATCCACTTCGAGATACCATAGAGATATGGTAGATACTGTTGAGATTCGGGGAGTTCCTCACGTCTACGAGCTGACTCCGCCGACAAGCCTAGGGGTGGTTTTGGTCTTCGTTCACGGGTGGCTACTCAGTCGTGAATACTGGCAGCCTGTGATTGAGCAACTGTCTCCGGTCTATCAATGTTTGTCCTACGATCTACGCGGGTTTGGTGAATCGCAATGCCGATCGCTGCCCACCCCATCTGCCAAAGCCACCTACAGTCTAAAAGCGCAACCCAGCACTGCCCTCCTCGATCGGACGGTAGAATCGAGCGCTGAACCCACAACGGTGGTGCTCGATCGATCGGACGATTACCGCCCGATCGCCTACGCCCGCGATCTACTGCAATTGCTGCAAGCACTCAACATTACAAACGCCTGGTTGATCGGACATTCCCTGGGAGGTAGCATTGCCCTATGGGCAGCCGACCAACAGCCCAGCCACATCCGGGGTGTTATCTGCATCAACTCCGGGGGCGGCATTTATCTAAAAGAAGAGTTTGAACGATTCCGGTCAGTCGGGCAACAACTGGTGAAACTGCGCCCCCGCTGGCTCTGCTACATGCCTCTGGTAGATTTGATGATGACCCGGATGAATGTTGCCCACCCGATCGCCCGTCGATGGGGTCGCAAACGCCTGCTTGATTTGGTGGCGGCTGACCCAGGAGCAGCATTGGGAACCTTGCTCGACTCCACCACAGAAGCCGAGGTCCACCGCCTCCCCCAAGTCATCTCTCGCCTAGAGCAACCTGTGCATTTTATCGCTGGCAGCAAAGACGACATCATGGAGCCGCAATACGTCTCCCACCTTGCCAGCTTCCACCCCCTCTTTCGTTCCTGTGGCGACAACGTAGTGCAGATTCCCGATTGCGGACATCTAGCGATGGTGGAACAACCCAATACTGTTGCTCAGCAAATCCAGCGAATTATCACCCACAATCAGCCGTCATCTAAACTTACTGCCGAGTAGTTTTTGTGCCTCAAGGAATGGGAATTAAATAGCTCCGGCATTTCCCTGTACGGGCAAACGGCTGTTCGCCCTAACCGAGAGATTAATTCTCGATTTTATTTAATCCGCAATCCTAAATGCACAAAAACTACTCAATACATTCCTTACCGCTGTCGCAACGTCAGTTCTGTTTCCGAACTGGTGGCACTGCCTAACTCTGCCACTGCCCGAATGCGATACTCCGTTCCCGGAACAGGAATCGAAGACGCTGGCACACTGATCTGAAACTCACCCCGGCTATTGGCAGTCACCTCCTCATCCACCAAGGTTTGCCCACCTAGGTCGATCACATCTAGGACGGAGACTGAGGTAGTCACTTGCACTTGCACAGTGGCATTGGGGCTGGTTTGCCCGGTTAGGGTAAAGCTGCCACTGACGCGATCGCCATTGCGATGACTGGTAAAGCGGGGTGGTTGCGGCGCATCGGCACTGGGGGTAGAGCCACCCGTGGTTCCTCCAGTGCCTCCCGTGGCAACGGAGCGGTTGAAGGCAAATGGCTCTGGGGCAGCGGCATAGACGACTTGGGTTTGATCCCGTAGACGCCCAATCACCACACCCTCACTCACCCGATCGTTGGCTCCCACGGTCAATGATGCCACATACACCCCGGCGGAAGTCTCACGGGCGGGCAATTCCCGTGTGGTGCGTTGATCTTGCACCAACAACACCGATGCCTCAGCTCCCGGTGTGCCATTCAGTGTCACCACAAAATTAAACCCACGGGTGGGGGATGCGCCAATGGCATTGTGACTAACGGCGGTGATCTGAATTGGGTCTGCCGCTTGCACGGTGAAATTCCAGGAGGCAGTGCGTTGCTCTCCCCGGCTGGTGCGATAGTCCACTCGCACTTGGACTGAACCGGGAGCCAACGGAGAATCTGGGCGATAGGTGAAGAAATTGCGGGTGACCGTGCTGCGATCGGTCACCTCCTGCCCATTGACAAAAATCCGGACTGAGCTGGGATCAACCGTCACCCCGCTTCCGGCTTCAAATTGCCCTGAAATCGAGGTGGCGGGAGAAATATTGCGACTGTCGATCGCAGGTTCCACATTTACGACCCGCTGGGCGATCGCTGGCATTGGTAGGGCGATCGACGTTGTCAGGAGGCTACCCATTGCAAAAATGGTCAATAAACGCGTTTTCATTCTGTCTAAAAATTGTAATTGGATGGATGGAACACTAGTTGGTTAGAAAGGGGAGTCAGAGGAGAAGTTCCATCGACTGTTGAATCTAGCGTGAATGCGCGTTAGGCTCAGATTTTCAAGCAGATTCCTGAAATCCTGCCCTTGATGAGAAGAATTACCTAGGTAATCTTCCCTCCATTGCGGGAGAAGTTAGGGAGTTTAACTCATTACACCAGCCGCAGACTTTGAAATATACTGCCAATATTGACCATTAACCGTCTACAAGATTGCATGTTTTTTAAAATTTATGATAAAGGTGTCCAACCTATCCACGGTTGAGCGCCATTAATCCGCATCGAGGGGAAATCTACTACTGCGCCTTGTGTTCCCTCCCATTTACAAATGCATGATGAACCGCGATCGTATGGAGAATTCTCAGGACTACCACTCCAATTCCTCCTATCTCAACCAGTCAGCCAACGCTGTAGAACCTTCCCCTGACCTGCTCGTCCAGCAGCAAGCCCTCCTGCGAGTGATTGCTAAAATTCGGGAGTTCTTGGATTTAGATGTAATTTTTAACATTACCGCCTCCGAGGTGCGGCAATTGCTGAATGCCGATCGAGTAGCGGTGTTTCGGTTTTATCTCAGTGCAGGCTACAACGATGGGGAGTTTGTCTCAGAGTCGGTTTTGCCTGCCTACTCCTCGACATTGACCGCTAAGGTACAGGATCACTGTTTTGGCGATCGCTATGCCATCCACTATCAGCAGGGGCGCGTCCAAGCGATTGCCGATATCCACACCGCTGGGCTAAAGGACTGTCATGTACAGATCCTGTCGCAGTTTCAGGTGCGTGCCAACCTGGTAGTTCCCCTCTTGCAGGGAGATATTTTATGGGGGTTATTGTGCATTCATCAATGCGCTGCTCCCCGCCATTGGCAAGTGGTTGAGATTGATTTGGTTAAACAGGTCGCCAGTCACTTGAGTACTGCCCTCTATCAGGCAGAATTGCTCAGCCAAGTAAAATATCAAGCACAACAACAAAAAGCCCTGTTTGAAGTTGTCAATCGGATTCGCGGTTCCCTCAGTTTGACGACCATCTTTGAAACCACAGCCCAGGAAGTCCGGCAGTTACTCAATGCCGATCGGGTGGGGGTGTTTCGGTTCCATCCTGATTCCAACTACGACGATGGAGAATTTGTCTCCGAAGCAGTCCTACCCCAATACAACTCAGCCCTAGCCGCGAAGATTCATGACCACTGCTTTGGCGACCAGTATGCCGTCTCCTATCGACAGGGACGAATTCAAGCGATCGCCGATATCTATCAAGCGGGGTTGAGTGATTGCCACATTGAAGTGTTAGCCCGATTCCAAATTCGCGCCAATTTGATCGTGCCGCTGCTACAAGGCGATCGACTGTGGGGATTGTTGTGCATTCATCAGTGTTCTAGCCCCCGCCAATGGCGATCGATCGAAATTGACTTTGTTAAACAGATTGCCGGGCAGCTAGGGATTGCCCTACAACAGGGAGAATTGCTAGAGCAAACGCGACAACAAGCCAATGAGTTGGCAAGCACGGTAGAGAGTTTAAAAAAAGCGCAAACGCAGTTGATTCAAACTGAGAAAATGTCGAGTCTGGGGCAATTGGTGGCAGGAGTTGCCCATGAGATCAACAACCCAGTGAATTTTATCTACGGCAATTTAAAGTATGTAACCGAATACACCGATAACCTGCTTAAAGTCATCCAGCTCTACCAGCAGGAATGCCAACACCCAACCGCCGCGTTGCAAGAAGCCTTTACCAGCATTGATCTAGATTTTCTTCAAGCAGATTTCCCCAAGTTGTTGTCTTCGATGCAAGTCGGAGCCGATCGGATTCGGCAAATTGTATTGTCGTTGCGCAATTTTTCTCGCCTAGATGAGGCAGAAATGAAGCCTGTCAATATTCACGAAGGACTCGATAGTACGCTGCTAATTCTGCAACACCGACTAAAATCACAAAACGGAGCATTTGGCATCAAAATCATCAAAGACTATGGCAAGCTGCCGCCGATCGAGTGCTATGCCAGCCAGTTAAACCAGGTGTTTATGAATATTCTCAGCAATGCGATCGACGCCTTTGAGGAGTCTGATCAGCGATTGGGCGAACTGGGAGAAGAGGATCGGGAACTTGCCTTGCCCTATTGTTTGTTGCGCCAAATCACCATTCATACCGAGTTGGTATCTGCCAAGAATGCCCCAGTCCCACGGGCTGTGATTCGGATTACGGACAATGGTGCTGGTATCCCTGCCTCTCTGCAACCCCGCCTATTTGATCCCTTTTTCACCACAAAACCCACCGGCAAAGGCACTGGATTGGGATTGTCGATTAGCCATCAAATCATTGTGCAACGTCACGGCGGTGCTCTGTGGTGTCAGTCTCCCCCCGGCGGCGGTTCGGAGTTTTGGATCGAGATTCCCGTCAGCCAAACCCACTCTAGGGTCAAGGTACTACGGTGATCGGTGCAATTAGGCATGCAGCGGCACGATCGAGATCGGCAGATTTTTGCGTAGCTCCTGTTCTAAGCGGTAGGCTTGATAGTCATAAAGCTCAAGCTCAATTTGGTTGGGCAGGTGGTCAAGAAATTGCCCTGCGAGTTGCCAATCATAATTGGCGATCTTGTGCAGATCTTTACGAGCGTCTAGCAAAAACAATGAATTGAGGGGTTGATTGGCGGAGAGCGCCAGCGACGGGGAGGCAACAGTTCTCCCCGCTCAATGCGGCGTAGTCCATTAATCGAAGAGAGGACAACCAGGCGATCGCCCACTTGTAATCCCACGTCGTCGTAGGGCATAAATACTTCTTGGACTTCCCCTTCCATAACGATTCTGCCCTTGCGGTGCAAGATCGGCACCACGCCATAGCCATAGGACACCTGCGCCAAGATCTTGCCCGCCAGGGTGTCATTGGCATTGATAAAGTATTCTGCCACCAAAATCGTTTGATTGTTGAGCCGAAATAAACTCAGAATGTTTTCGCCAAACGCTGCACCCACAAACGCTTCCGAGGACAACTCGTAGGTGGAAAGTGCCTTGGCATCGGGGAGAAGTTCAACCAAGTTGGCACCAAAGCGTTGGTCAGAGGTGCGCACCACAACGTCGATCGTGCGGTGGTGCTGTTGGGCAGTTTCCTTGGCGATTAGGGCTGCCTCCAAATTTTGCATCTGGTCATCCGTGACTAGGATGACGCTGCGAGCCGTTTCCAAATTCGCTTTTTTGAGTTCGGCGATCGGGTTGCCCACCAACAGGGGAATCTCTGGCACGAGGGTGATATTATCCAGTTCCTCGGTGATGGCAACCAGTGGGCGTTTCTGCCGATGCAGCAAGTTGGCAATTCGCTGTCCGACGCGCCCTAACCCCACCAAAATAATGTGATCCTGTTCTGGAATGGGAGGGCGGCGCTTGAAAAATTCAAGCCGAGAGCTGAGCAAATTTTCAGCGATCAGCCCCAACACCCCCAAAACAAACAACAGACTAATCAGGGTAATGAACAGGCAGACCAAATGCACCCAAACCGGCGCATTGGCATCGACCAACTGCCCAAACAGGTCGCCATAGCCCCCCAACAGCAACACCACCGCCGCAAAGGCGGACTGGGATGGGGTCATTGCGCCGTAGATCATCAGTAGGACAGCGGCGATCGCCCACAACACGATTGCAGTCATCAATCCCAACCCAATAATCTGGCGAGTCTGGTGGGCTTGAATCCACTCCCAAAGTGCCAACAAGTTTTCACGGGGGTTTTGGAGAAACTGGTTCACTTGTTGCTGCATTTGCTGCCAGAGGTTTCTACTACTGGGGGACACGGGCTTGCTAGCGTTGGATTCGATCAGCTCGATATAGGCAATTTTGTCGCCGATGGTGATCCGGGTTTCGGGTTGCCATTGATAGAAGGAACGAGTGGCAGTCAACTGGGTCGATCGCCCCTTGTCGGGATCGGCGGACACCAGACTGATCAACCGCTGATGGCGACGATGGAGCAGATGGGCGGGCAAATCTCGAAAGCGGTAGTCCTGGGAATCCACCTGCAACTCCACCACCCGCAATTGCCGATCGCCCAAATCAAAGAAATCCAACATGCCCTCCCCCCAATCCCGCCAAGGCAAAACTGCGAGCGGGCAACTCCGTTGCCGCCAGAGCCGCAAAGTTGCCCAATCGCTCCTGCAATCGTTCATTCAGATTGGTTTTGGTGGAGCGGACGATGATCCGCATGGTTGGGTTGGTCTTGCGGGTTAGCTTGTGAGCCGCGATCGCCGTTTCAATGTTGACACTTTCATTGCTGGTGACGATCAGAATGGCACGGCACTGCTGCACCCCCGCTTTGAGCAACACATCATCTCGACAGCAATTGCCCAGAATAAAACCTCCAGTTAATTGTTCCGGTAAGTCGTCCACTTCCCAATCATCCGGCACCATCTTGTCGATCGCCGTGATGTGGATGTTGACCTCTCCCGTTGCAAACTTCTTCAAATTGGTTACACAATATTGCCCCAGGCTGCCCAACCCACACACCAGAAAATGTTCGATCTCCTCGCTGCCCTCCTCCAGTTGTTTGGGGAGGAAGGTTTTAATCTCAAACAGTCCATCAATGGTGGAGCTGAGATCAAGGGGCTGGCTCCAACTCGGCACAAAACTACCCGCCTGGTAGCCAAACAAACTCACCGAGTCAATGGTTTCTAAGCGCAGTGCCTGCACCTCCTCCCGCACGATCGCCACCAAATAGCGTTGGTCTAACGGCTCCGTTGCATAGAGTCCGACACTCAGCCGTCCGCCCTCGCGATCGACGCTGACGGAAACCTGATGGGGTTCAAGCACCGCATTCAACAAACTAGCGATCGCACCGGGATCGCCCCGTCGGGCTAGTTCGTAGGGAGTTAGATTGGACATAGGGCGGAAGGGAGAGGGCGGAGGGCGGAAGGGAGAGGATGGAGGGAATCGACAATCGGCTGATAGCTAGCAGCGAATAGCTAACTACCAGATACCAATTTCTACTGCACGATTAACAGATCTAACCCCTCTTGTAATTTAGTTAATTCACAACTAAGCGATCGCACTTCTAGGGTTTCTCCTCGGTTGGAGAAGTCAATGGTGTGTAGTTTGGTTTGTAACGATTGTAGAACTCTGGAGGCATCAGAGAGGAGGGTGGAAAGGCTAAATACATCGGCTAGTCGTGCATCTTGTTCCTGTTGGGACAACTGCATGTTAGGTTGAACAGGAATCAGGCGTGTGGGTAATTCTTGGACGCGATCGCAGGCAGATTGTACTGCTCTCAATAGCTCAATTTGGTTGGCTTGGGTGAGGAGTTGGGTAGCTTCTATCCGCAATTGCTTGGCTGTTTGGGCGAGTTGGTGGGCTTGTTGGTGGATGGTTTGCAGCTCCTGTTCCAACAGCGGATTCGCTAACTCGGCAGGTGGGGACTGACGCGATTTGAGCAGAGTGGCAGTGCCCACGGCGATCGCCGCCGCCATCGGCACTGCTGCCCCCTTAGGCAGGTGCAACCCCCGCACGCCAATCACAAGGGCGATCGCGCCCATCAGCATTGCAGAAGAATAGTGGAACGGATTCGCAAGTTTCATGGTTTGGTTACTGTGCGTTCACTCACCCGGATCAATCAATGAATGCAACAGGTTGACACGAGGGATTTCCGTATAAAACGCTCCGATTGGATGGGTCAGCAATGCTGGATCAGCAACGACTAGTTGGCAGATGGGGCGGGGCGAGGTTCGTCTAAAAAATACTCCTCTAAAACCTGCCGCACCATAGGAGCAGCGATCGAGCCACCGCCCCCACCAGAATTTTCACCAAACGCCACCACCACAATTTCTGGTTTGTCTGCGGGTCCATAGGCTCCAAACCAGGTGTGGGAGTCGCGGGGTGGGTCTTCGGCAGTGCCACTCTTGCCTGCGATCGGGGGCAAGCCCTCCGCATACACCGCCTTACCCGTGCCTTCGGTGACGACTTCGCGCAAGCCCTGTTGCAAAATCCGTAGGGTTTCCGGTTGTAGGTCGATCGATTGTCGCCACGATCGCCCCGATTCTCCATCCATTAACAAATGGGGCGTTACCCGATAGCCGCCATTGGCAGCAATGGCAAACATGACAGCGACCTGCAAGGGCGATGCTTGCAAATAGCCCTGCCCAATCGACATGTTTACCGTGTCGCCAGCGTACCACGACTCATCCAGTTGTGCCTGCTTCCATGCCTCGTCGGGGACTAGCCCAGCGGCTTCCTCCTTAGCTAACTCAATGCCCGTTTTGCGTCCAAACCCATAGCGACGTGTCCATTGGATCAGGGGGGTTTCGCCCATGCGTAGGGCAGTTTGATAGAAAAAGGTGTCGCTGCTAAACGCCATTGCGCCGGGAAAATCCAACCGTCCAAATCCGGCGCGGTTCCAATCCCAAAACTGAATCCCACCCACGCTGATAAAGGGATAGGTGGGCAAAACCGTGTTGGTGGGAAAACTCCCCGACTCGATCGCCGCCGTGGTGGTGACAATCTTGAAGGTGCTGGCGGGGGGATACACCTGCAATGCCCGATTGAGAAAGGGATATTCTTTGCTTTGAAGCTGCTGCCACTGCTGATCACTGATCTGGGTGGAGAACAGGTTGGGATCAAAGGCAGGACGGCTAACCATGGCTAACACCGCCCCGTTGTTGGGATCGATCGCCACGATCGCCCCTTTGCGATTGCCCAGGGCTTCCTCCGCCGCCTTCTGAAGATCGAGATCGAGGGTTAATTTGACATCATCACCGGGACGGGCTGTTTTATCGCCCAACACCCGCAACACCCGTCCAGCCCCGTCTACCTCCACCTGCTGTCCGCCCCATTCCCCCGCAATTGCTCTTCAAATGCCGCTTCTGCCCCATTTGCCCGATCACATCCCCTAGGCGATAGCCTTCATCCTGCTTTCGGGCAAGTTCTTCTTCGCCCATTTCGCCCGTATAGCCCAACGCATGCGCCGCCAGATCGCCGTGGGGGTGGTTGCGCACTGCCTCCGCATGTACCTGCACCCCCTTTAGCTCCTGGTTAAACTCTGCTAGAGCGGTGAGTTGGGACGGGCTGACGCCACGGGCAATCCGCACTAGCTCTGGGGAAAAGTAGCCCGATTGTCCCAAGCGATCGCGGATCGATTGCTCTGGAATATCTAAAATCTGGGAGAGGCGTTTGACCACGGGTGCCCAATCTGCCTCGCGGTTGGAGATGGGCCAGAGAAACACGGCATAGGAAATCCGAC